>JAOPVM010000139.1 GCA_025966215.1 Klenkia sp. | reverse complement strand
CCACCTGGCGGATCGTCTCCTCGATGACCAGCGAGCCGTGGCCGGCGTCGAAGCGGTACACCTCGTGCTGCTTGCCGAGCCGCTCCAGCTCACCCAGGTAGTTGTCGATCTGCCGGATCGGGCAGCGCGGGTCGTTGGCCCCGGCGACGACGAGCACCGGCGCGGCCACCGCGTCGACGTAGGTCAGCGGTGAGGAGCGGACGTAGACGTCGTGCACCTCCTCCGGTGAGCCGCCGAACAGCGCCCGGTCGTAGGCCCGCAGGCCCTCCATCTCGTCCTCGTAGGCGGCCAGGTAGTCCGCGACCGGCACCTCGGCGATGCCGGCGGTCCAGCGCTCGGGCTGGGTGCCCAGGCCGAGCAGGGTGAGGAACCCGCCCCACGAGCCGCCGGTGAGCAGCGTGCGGGTCGGGTCGACGACGCCCTCGGCGACGAGGGAGTCGTAGACCGCGGCGACGTCCTCGAGCTCGGTGGGCCCGGGGTTGCCGGTGAGGGCGTCCCGCCAGGCCGAGCCGTAGCCCGAGGAGCCTCGGTAGTTGACGTGCACGACGGCGTACCCGGCGTCCACGTAGGCCGCCCGGCGGGCGCGGTAGGAGTCGTCGTCGGCCGACTCGGGGCCACCGTGCACCAGGAAGGCGGTCGCGTACGGGGCCGGTCCGGCCGGGCGGACCAGCAGCGCGTGCACGTCGCCGCCGGGACCGGGCACCCAGCGGTCCTCGACCGGGTAGGCGGCAGGCGGCTCGTCGCCGGGGGCGGCCAGCACGACCGGGCCGTCGGCGCGGCGGATCACCGGCGGGCGTTCGGAGGAGGACCAGGCCAGCTCCACCGAGCCGTCGGGCCGGGCGGTCGCACCCCGGACGACGCCCGGCGGGGTCTCCAGCCGGGTCAGCTCGCCGGTGGTCAGGTCGTGGCGGTACAGCTCGCTGCGCGCGGCGTGGTCGTGCCCGACCAGCAGGGCCGAGCCGTCGGGGTACCAGCCGGCGGTGACGTCGCCAGGAAGGTCCAGCACGACCTCGGTCTCCGTGTCGGTGGCGACGTCCCAGATGAGCAGCTCCTCGCGGCCGCGGCGCTCGTGGCCGACCAGCAGCCGGCGGTCACCGGGCACCGGGGCGAAGCCCAGTGCGTGCAGGCCGCGACCCTCGCCGTCCCACTTCTCGGCCACCACCCAGGGGCTGTCCGCGGTGGTCTGCCCGCCGCCGGCGGCGAGGAAGGCGGCCACGTCGAACACCCGCAGCGCGGGGTAGCGGGGGTCGCCGGGCTCGGAGTGGCTGATCACGACCAGGTCGTCGTCGTGCGAGAGCCCGTCGACCGCGGCGGTGTCCGGGGTCGAGTAGCAGACGGTGGGGGTGCCGCCGACCGGTGCGAGCCACAGCTCGCTGCCGTCGTCGGTGGACCGCCCGATCGCCACCAGCCGGCGGCCGATCTCCAGGCCCGCGGGGTAGGCCGGGCCCACCTCCGGGACGGCGACGACGTCCTCGCCGCCGGTGAAGGGCTGTCGGCGCCACACGCCGAACTCGTCGCCGTCGGTGTCGGCGAACCACCAGATGCTCTCGCCGTCCGGGCTGATCGTGGCCGCCAGCGTGCCGTTCGCCCGGTCGGTCACCTGGCGCTGCTCGCCGGTGTCGCGGTCCCAGGTGTACTGCTCGACGACGCCGGTGACGTCGGAGGCGAACAGGCAGCGCTGGGGGGCGTCCTCGGCCCAGTCGGGCAGGCTGACGCGGGGGGCGCGGAAGCGGGCCTGCCAGCGGGCGGTGGTCTCGGGGGGGAGGGCGTCCACGGCGCCCATCCTGCCCCGGGTGCTCAGGAGGGCCCGGAGCCGGTCGGCGCGCGGTCCTCGACCGAGGCGTCCCGCACGTCGCCGATCAACTGCTCGAGCACGTCCTCCAGCGCCACGACGCCGAGCACGTCGCCGTCCTCGACCACCCGGCCCAGGTGCACACCGGCCTCGCGCATCGCCTGCAGCACCTCGGGCAACGGCTCGTCGGGGGAGAGCTCGACGAAGTGCTCCAGCGCGGCGTCGGGGAACGGGTCGTCCCGCTCGGTCACCCCCAGCACGTCCTTGACGTGCACGTAGCCCAGCCAGTCGCCGGCGGCGTCGCGCACCGGGTACCGGCTGAAGCCGTGCTCGCCGACCGCCCGCTCCAGGTCCCGCGGGGTCGCCTCGCGGTGCACGGTCACCAGCTCGTGGACCGGCAGCAGCACCGACCGGGCGTCGTGGGTCTCGAAGCCCAGCGCGCCGGCGGCGAGCTCCCCGACCTCGTCGCCGAGCAGGCCCTGGCTGCGCGACTGGGTGATCATCGACCGGATCTCCGAGCGGTCGAAGCTCGCGGCCACCTCGTCGGTGGGCTGCACGCCGAAGAGCCGGACGAAGGCGTTGGCCAGGGCGTTGAAGAACCAGATCAACGGCTTGAGGACGACGACGACCCTGGCCATCGGGGGGCCGAGGGCGATCGCGGCGCGGTCCGGGCCGGCGATGGTGATGTTCTTGGGCACCATCTCCCCGAGCACCATGTGCAGCACGGTCACGATCGACAGCGCGACCACCAGCGCGATGGGGTGCAGCAGGCCCTCGGGCACGCCGGCGCTCTCCAGCGGCACCTCGATCAGGTGCGCGACCGCGGGTTCGCCGACCGCGCCGAGGCCCAGCGAGCACAGCGTGATGCCCAGCTGCGCCCCGGCCATCATCTGCGACACGTTGCGCATCGCGGCCAGCGTCTTCTGCGCCCGCACCGAGCCGGCGCCGGCCCGGGGCTCGATCTGGTCGACCCGGGCCGAGACCAGCGCGAACTCCGCGGCCACGAAGAACGCGTTGCCCAGCAGCAGGGCGACCAGCACCAGCAGCGCCACGGTGTCGCTCACGCCTGCGCCACCTCCCGGGCGACCTCGTGCTGGCGGGCGGGCAGGGCGCCGTCCCCGGTCGGGACCGGGTCGGCGTGCAGGAGCGCGACCCGGCGGCCCTCGAGCCCGGCGACGGTGAGCCGGTGGCCCGCCAGGTCGACGGAGTCCCCGACCGCGGGCAGCCGGGCCAGCCGTTGGGTCACGAAGCCGGCGACGGTCTCGTAGCGGCCCTCGGGGACGGGGATCCCGGTGCGCTCGCGCACCTCGTCCGGTCGCAGCAGCCCGGAGACCTCCCAGCCCTCGCCGCGGCGGCGCAGCTGGCGCAGCGGGCGGTCGGTCTCGTCGGCGATCTCCCCGACCAGCTCCTCGACGATGTCCTCCAGGGTGACGATGCCGTGCGTGGCGCCCCACTCGTCCACGACCAGGGCCAGCTGCAGGCCCTCCTCGCGGAGCAGGTCCAGCAGCGGGTCCAGCCGCAGCGAGCTGGGGACGGCGAGGACCGGGCTCGCCAGCTCACCCGCCGTCCGGGTGCCCCGCTCGTCCTCGGGGACGGCGACGGCCTTCTTCACGTGCACCAGGCCGGTGACGTCGTCCAGGCCCGCGTGCCAGACCGGGAAGCGGCTGTTGCCCGAGGCGACCGCGGCGGCGATGACGTCGGCGGCGGTGGCGGTGTCGGGCAGGGTCACCAGCCGGGTCCGCGGCGTCATCACGTCGGTGGCGAACTTCTCCCGCAGGCCCAGCGAGCGGTCCAGCAGCCGGGCCGCGGTGGGGGAGAGGTCGCCCTCCTGGGCCGAGCGGCGGGCCACCGAGGCAAGCTCGCCGGCCCCGCGGGCGCTGTCGAGCTCCTCGCGCGGCTCGAACCCCAGCCTGCGGACGATCGCGTTGGCCAGCCGCTGCAGCGCGCGGACGAGGAAACCGAAGACGGTGGTGAAGGCCCGCATCCCGGGCGCCACGAACCCCGCCACCGCGAGCGGGCTGGCGATGGCCAGGTTCTTCGGGCCGAGCTCGCCGATCAGCATCTGCAGCGTGGTGGCCAGTGCGATGCCCAGGACGACGGCGACCGCGGTGACCGTGCCCTCGTTCAGCCCGAGCGCCCCCAGTGGCCCCTCGAGCAGCCCGCCGATCGCGGGCTCGGCCAGGTAGCCGACCAGCAACGTGGTGATCGTGATGCCCAGCTGGGCGGCCGACAGCTGGGTGGACAGGCTCTGCAGCGCGGTCACCGTGCCGGCCGCGCCCCGCCGGCCCTCGGCGGCGGCCTGCTCGGCCTGCCCGCGGTCGACGGTGGTGAAGGAGAACTCGGCCGCGACGAAGAAGCCGGTCAGCACGGTCAGCACGACCGCGGCGAGCAACAGCAGCCACTCGGTCATCGAGGCCCAGGGTGCGGTCTGCAACCCCTTCCCGCTCGGTGGAGCCTCAGGACAGCAGCTGCTCCACCCGGCGGGCCGCGGCGAGCAGGGTCCCGTCGGCACCGGGGAGGGACTCCAGCGACAGGCCGACCGGCAGGCCGGCCGCCGTCGTCCCGCAGGGCAGGGTGAGCGCGGGCATCCCGGCCGTGGACCCGGGGGCGGTGTTCTGCACGACCGTGGCGAAGACCGGCACCTCGCGGCCGGCCAGGTCGGTGGTCAGGTCGTCGCCCACCGGCGGGGCGGGCAGCGGGACCGTGGGGTAGACCAGCGCGTCCAGCCGGCCGCCGTCGGGGAGGGTGAGGGCTCGGGCGTAGGCCTCGCGGAGCTGCTCGCGCAGCCGGAGGCACTCGGCGTGGGTCTCCTCGGACACCGGCGCGGCCAGGGCGTGCTCCAGGGCGCCGCGGACGTCGGGGGAGGCGACCTGGGCGACCAGCTCGTCGAGGGTCGGCCCGGCGGGCAGCGAGGCCAGGTAGCGGGGCAGGTCGCGGACCACCTCGTGGAAGACGATCGGGAACCCGCAGCGGGCGTCGAGCTCGTGGCCGGACGCGACGTCGACCTCGACCAGCTCCACGCCGGCGTCGGCGAGGCGGTCCAGGGCCTCCCCGACCCGGTCGGAGACCTCCGGGTGCAGGCCGTCGAAGAACCCGGGCAGCGGGACACCCAGCCGCAGGGCCCGGGCGGTGGGCACGGTCGCCGGGCCGTCGCCGGTCACGACCTGGTCGAGCAGGACGACGTCGGCGACGGTGGTGGCCAGCGCGCCGGCGGTGTCGCGGGTGGTCGACAGCGGCACCACCCGGTCGCTGCCCCACCGGCCGGTGGTCGGCCGGAACCCGACCACGCCGCAGAACGAGGCCGGCACCCGCATCGAGCCCCCGGTGTCGGTGCCCAGCGCGACGGCGGTGACCCCGACCGCGACCGCGACCGCCGAGCCGCCCGACGACCCGCCCGCCACCCGGTCGGGGTCGTGCGGGTTGCGCACCGGGCCGTACGCGGCGTTGTTGCTGGTGATCCCGAACGCCAGCTCGTGCAGGTTGGTCTTGCCCACGACGGTGGCGCCGGCCTCGCGCAGCATGGCGACGGCGTGGTGGTCCCGGCCGGGGCGGGACTCGTGCAGCGCCGGGGTGCCGCCGGTGGTGGGCAGGTCGGCGGTGTCCAGGTTGTCCTTCACGGCGACCGGGACGCCGGCCAGCGCGCCCTCGGGGTGCCCCGGGTGGGTGGCGTCGGGGTCCACGACGGTGATGAACGCCCCGAGGTGGCCCACCGCGTGGGCCCGGTCGGCGGCGGCGGACAGCCGTTCGGCGGCACTGCCACCACGGGACCGGGACAGGTCGAGACGGTCCAGGCGGGTCACCGGGGCACGGTACGACACGCCGCGTCGTCCTGCCCCGGGAACGCGTGAAGGCCCGCCTCGTCGAGGCGGGCCTTCACGTGGTGGTCGGGGTGACAGGATTTGAACCTGCGGCCTCGTCGTCCCGAACGACGCGCGCTACCAAGCTGCGCCACAC
>JAOPVM010000117.1 GCA_025966215.1 Klenkia sp. | reverse complement strand
GGCACCGGTCAGGCTCGACCCCGTCGCCGCCACGTACGCCGCGGTCAGCGCACCCAGGGCGCAGCCGGCACCGGTGGTGCGGGTCAGCAGCACGTGGCCCCCGCCCACCCGCACCGTCGTCGGACCGTCGGTGAGCACGTCGACCTCCCCGCTCACCGCGACCACCCCACCGGTGCGCCGGGCCAGGTCGGCGGCCGCCGCCAGCGCGTCGTCCGGGCTGTGCGTGCTGTCCACCCCGCGACCGCCCCCGCCGGCTCCGGCCAGGGCGAGCACCTCCGAGGCGTTGCCCCGCACGACGTCGGGACCCAGGTCGACGAGCTCGGCGGCGAGCCGGGTGCGGAAGGGCAGCCCACCGACGGCCACCGGGTCGAGGACCCAGGGGGTGCCGGCCTCCAGCGCGGCCCGGGCGGCCAGCCGCATCGCCTCCGCGGTGCGCGCGTTCACCGTGCCCACGTTGACCAGCACGGCCGAGGCGACCCGGGCGAAGGCGTCGGCCTCCTCGGGGGCGTCGACCATCGCGGGGGCGGCGCCTGCGGCCAGCAGGGCGTTCGCGGTGATCGTCTGCACCACGGTGTTGGTCAGGCAGTGCACCAGGGGTGCTGCGTCGGTGAGGCTGCTGCGGGCAGCCCCCAGGAGTGCGGCGTCCATCGAGGTCGACATCCCTTCGCCAGTGTCAGCTGGAGCAGGTTCGACGGGTGTGCTCTCAGTCCCGCGGTCGGGACACCCCGTGTCGTACCCGATCCTGGCACCGGGGTGCTCGCCGTCGTCCACAGGGGTGAGTTCCGCGCACCGAGACGCCACCGGGCTCGATCGCCGCCCAGCGCGGTGCGGCCGGGTCGATGGACACCCGCTCGCAGGCCTCCCCCGGAGCTGTCCGGTGACCCCACCGGCATCGAACGGCCTCGCGGCTCGAGCGGCCGGTACGGGAGGCTGGGGTCGTGATCGTCGAGAAGCGCTTCGCCGACCTGACCCCGGCCCAGCTGTACGGCCTGCTCAAGCTACGGGTGGACGTGTTCGTCGTCGAGCAGGACTGCCCCTACCCCGAGCTCGACGGCCGGGACACCGAGCCCGGCACGGTGCACGTCTGGGTCGAGGAGGACGGCGTGCCGGTGTCCTGCATCCGGGTGCTGGAGAACGGCGAGGACCGGGCGATCGGCCGGGTCGCCACCGCCGTCTCCGCCCGGGGCCGGGGGCTCAGCGCGCAGCTGGTCACCCGTGGGCTCGAGCTGTGCGCCGGGCGCACCGTGGACATCGGGGCGCAGGCGTACCTGGAGGCCTGGTACGGCCGGTTCGGGTTCCTCCGGTCGGGCGAGGACTACCTGGAGGACGGCATCCTGCACCTGCCGATGCGGGTGGTCGCGGGGTCAGTCGCTCCCGGTCAGTGACGCCGCGGGCAGCCAGTCGGCGTCGAGCAGCTCGGCGATCTGCTGCAGCCCGGCGGTGTCGCCGCCGGCCGTCTGGCCGGTGACCGCGAGCCGCTCCACCATCACCTTCGCGACCTGTTCCTCGACGGTCTCCTCGGCGTAGGCGATCCGCCACGGGGACACCTGGTGGTCGCGGTGCGTGCGGCCGGTGACCTGCCGGGCGGCGATGCCGGAGAACCGCGGCTGGTGGAACAGCCCGACCCGCGGGGTGGTCGACGCGGTCGCGCCGCCGGGGAGCTGCTCGGCGGCGTGCAGGCTGATCGAGGCCGTCACGGTGAACACACAGACCCGGGACTCCCCGGTCTGGAAGCGCAACCGCTCGGCCGCCACGTCGAAGCGGTCCCGGCCGTAGATGCCCGAGACGCCGACCCCGGCGTCCACCAGTGCCGCCCGGATCGGGTCGGCGGCGGTCTCCACGAACTCCACCGACACCGCGACCTGCCGGTCGGCCTCCACCTGGGCCTTCACCCAGTCGACGGTGGCCGGTACCCGGATCAGCCCGGCCTTCTGCCGGAACCGCATGAGCGCCGCCCGACCGCGGGCGGTCTCCTTCCTCCGGCGGGCGAGCTGCATCTCCTCGCGGAAGGCGCTCCACTCCTGCTCGTAGGCCGCCCGCTCGGCCGGGGTCAGCGCCACCGGCGTCCCGGTCACCTGCACCTGGCCCCACGGTGCGGGCCGGTGCAGCGTCGAGGGCGGGTCGGTGTCGGTCAGCCAGCCACGCAACCGGGCGAGGTCGGCCCGCCGTTCCTCGGGGTCCTCGGTCCAGGTGGCGCCGTACCGGCCACGTTCCACGTGGAACCCGTGCTCGGCGAGCTTGGTGGGCAGGTCCGACCACGCCCGCAGCGGCTCGTCGTGCACCTGGGCCAGGTGCGGGGCGAGGTAGGGCAGCTCGAGCGGGGAGTGCGCCGGGGTGGCGGTGGCCAGCAGCACGAACGGTGCGTCCTTCACCCGGCCCGACCCGGAGACCGCCTTCCAGTGCTTCCACCGCTGGGTGGTGGTGTGCCGGACGATGTGCGCCTCGTCGGCGACCACGATGTCGAAGGACAGTCCGCGCACCTTGGCCAGCCGGTCCCAGGTGGTCACGCACCAGCGCAGCCCACCGGACCCGAACGCGGTGATGGAACGCGTCCAGTGCGGCACGGTGATCGCCGCCGGGCGGTCGGCGACCACCAGCACCGTGCGGGCGCCCCGGCGCGCGGCGATCTGCTGGACGGCCAGGACCGCCGTCCCGGTCTTGCCCACGCCGGGGTCGTCACCGAGCAGGAACATCCGGCCGCCGGCGGCCTCGTGGGCGGCGATCGCCGCGGCCCCGCTGACCTGCTCGGCCCGCGGGGTCATGGTGTCCCCGGTCGGCACCGGGCGGGCGACGTCGTTGAGCTGCTCCTCCAGGAAGCGCTCGAAGGTGTACGGACCCGGGTCGTAGACCGCCAGCTCCGGCGGCAGCGCAGCGCCCACCCACACGTGCGCCTGCAGCTCCTTGTCCCAGACCGCGCCCGGCGCCGGGGCCCGGAACGGCACCGCGAGCACCCACACCCGCTCCCCCGGCCCGGCCACCGGCGTCCCGGCCGCGACCGCGGCCTTGCGGGGCGCGGCCTTGCGG
>JAOPVM010000214.1 GCA_025966215.1 Klenkia sp. | reverse complement strand
GCTCGTCGAGTCCTGCGGCCCGGACCGCACCCCGGCCGCCGTCCCGCCCGCCGCCGAGCAGCCGTCCCAGCCCTCCCGGGCCCGGTGGACGCCCCCGGCCCTGGTCGGCGGGGCCGCCGCGATCGTGGTGCTCACCGCCGCCGTGACCGTGCCGGTGACGCTGGCCGTGTCGGCCGAGGACCCGGCTGCCGACCCGGTGCAGGCTGCCGTCGTCGAGCCGGCACCCACCGCGGTGCCGCTCGTCGGGGTGCTGCCCAGCCAGGGCGACGGGCGGCTCTACGAGGAGACGACCGGGAGCATCGGGGCCAACACGTTCTCCGACCCCCGCGCCCTCACCGACAACTCCCTGGGCATCCCGGCCGACACCACGGTGCTGGTGCGCTGCCGGTACTACTCCCCGATCCTGCCCAGCGTCGTGCCGGACGGGTTCTGGTACCTGATCGACAGCGGCGACTGGTCCGGCCGCTGGTCGCCGTCCAACTCGTTCATGAACGGCGACGCCCCCGGCGCGGTGGACGTGACCAACACCGACTTCGACGTCCCGGTCTGCCGCTGACCAGCAGCGCGCAC
Source organism: Klenkia sp. (assembly GCA_025966215.1). Lineage (GTDB taxonomy): Bacteria > Actinomycetota > Actinomycetes > Mycobacteriales > Geodermatophilaceae > Klenkia. Next base: position 3,095 of record JAOPVM010000214.1, on the reverse strand, counting down.
AAGGGCGCAGAAGGGCGAATGCGCAAGCCGGCGCCTCGATCGGGCGCCGCGGTCCCGCCCTCCCCACCGACGCTGTACCCCTGCCAGGTGACCGGTCCTGGCACGGGCGGCCCGCGGGCCGGACGGGGGTGGGACGGGTGCAGGGTGCGCCACAGACGGTGGGGACGCCGCCGACGGGGACGACGACGGGCGACGTCCGGGTGGCGGTGGTCTGCGACCACGGCGTCGTCGCCGCCGGGCTGACCGCCTGGTTGGACGAGGGCGTGCGCGCGGGCAGGACGACCGTGGTCACCGCCGCGACCACGGTGGCCCAGCTGCTGGCCGACCGACCGCAGGCGCCACCTGCCGACGTCGTCCTCCTGGACCTGGTGCTCGCCGACCGGTCGCAACCGGCCGACAACGTCGCCGCACTGGTCGCCACCGGCGTCGGCGTGCTCGTGTTCAGCTTCGGCGGCGACCTGCGGCGGGTCACCGAGGCGGTGCGGGCCGGGGCGGCCGGACACCTGCCCCCGGGTGTCGGGCCCACCCTGGTCCGGGAGGCCGTCGCCGCGGTCGCGGAGGGGGAGCAGGTGCTCGGGGAGGAGCTGCGCCGGGCCGTGGCCGAGCAGGCCGAGCGCCGGCCCGACCTCTCCCCCCGCCAGCAGGACGTCCTGGTCAGCTACACCAGCAGCGACACCAAGCTGCCCACCGTCGCCCGTGGGCTGGAGATGCGGCCGGAGACGCTCAAGACGCACCTGCGGCGGATCAAGGAGAAGTACGCCGCGGCCGGCCGGCCGGCCCACACCCGGCTGGACCTCTACCGGCGGGCCCAGGAGGACGGGTACGTGGACCCTCCGGGGTGACACCGCGCCCCGGCTGCGACACCCGTCACCGTGCGGATACCGTCCGGCCATGGACTTCGCTCTCTCCGCCACCGCCGAGGACGTCACCGGCCGGATGTGGGACTTCATGCGTGAGCACGTCTTCCCTGCCGAGGCGACCTACCACGCCTGGCGCCGTGAGCGCGGGCACGACGACCACGCCCTGCCCCCGGTGATGGAGGAGCTCAAGGCCGAGGCGCGCAAGCGCGGGCTGTGGAACCTGTTCCACCACGAGCTCGCCGGGCTGACCAACCTGGAGTACGCCTCGATCGCCGAGATCACCGGCTGGTCGCCGGTGCTGGCCCCCGAGGCGATCAACTGCGGGGCGCCGGACACCGGCAACATGGAGACCCTGATGCTGTTCGGCACCCCCGAGCACAAGGCGCAGTGGCTCGAGCCGCTGCTGGCCGGGGAGATCCGCTCGGGCTTCGCGATGACCGAGCCCGACGTCGCGTCCTCCGACGCCCGCAACATCCAGACCTCGATCGTGCGCGAGGGCGACGAGTACGTGATCAACGGCCGCAAGTGGTGGATCACCGGATCGGCCGACTAGCGCTGCGCAGTCTTCATCGTGATGGGCAAGACCGACCCCGACGGCCCGCCGCACAAGAAGCAGTCGATGGTCCTGGTCCCCCGCGACACCCCGGGCCTGGAGATCGTCCGGCACCTGCCGGTGTTCGGCTACCAGGACCAGCACGGGCACTCCGAGCTGCGGTTCACCGACGTCCGGGTGCCGACGTCGAACATCCTGTCCGGCGAGGGCGACGGCTTCATGATCGCCCAGGCCCGCCTCGGGCCGGGCCGCATCCACCACTGCATGCGGGCGATCGGGATGGCCGAGCGGGCGCTGGCGCTGATGGTGAAGCGGGCCAACGAGCGGGTCGCGTTCGGCAAGCCGCTGGCCGAGCAGGGCACGGTGCGCGCCGACATCGCCCGATCCCGGATCGAGATCGACCAGGCCCGGCTGCTCGTCCTGAAGACCGCCGACCTGATCGACAAGTACGGGGCCAAGGGCGCCCGCACCGAGATCGCGGCGATCAAGGTCAGCGCCCCCGAGGTGTGCCTGGCCGTCATCGACCGGGCCATCCAGCTGCACGGCGGGGCCGGCGTCAGCGACGACACCCCGCTCGCGGAGTTCTACGCCCACGCCCGCACGCTGCGCATCGTCGACGGCCCCGACGCGGTGCACATCCGCTCGGTCGCCCGCGAGGAGCTCGCCCGGGAACGCCCCTACGCCGGCTGACGCCCGCCCCCGGCGCCGGTCAGCTCCGACGCTCGTGTCCAGGGTGTCGGGCAGCGCACGCGGCGACACCGGTCGGCCGGCGTCCACGAGCGGGGCAGTGTCCGTCACACCTCCCGGTACACGGCGTCGGCGCTGATCACGCAGCCCGGGAGCGTCTGATCAGGAAGCCGCCGATGCCGGCGAAGACGAACGCGACGACGACCTGGGCGATGCCCACGGTGCTCCGGTCGCTGCCGAACCAGGTGGGGCTGGACAGCACCAGCACGACGGCCACCCCGAGCAGGAAGTACCCGATCAGGCGCTCGCGGCGGGCGTTCGGGGTGGGCGGCGTCGTCATGCAGCGCAGCCTAGGTGGAGTGCCAGGGTGCAGGTCTCCTGCGCCCTGGCACTCCACTCGAGGGTCAGCGGACGCCGAGCAGGTGGTCCATGGCGAGCTGGTCCAGCCGCTCGAAGTGGCAGCCGCGGGCGGCCATCGCCTCGATGTCGAAGGACTCCGCCCGCACGGTCGCCAGGGTCTCCCCCGCGGCCAGCGTGGCGGTGCGCAGCTCCGCGACCCGGGAGGCGGCCAGCGCCTCCTGCACCTCGGGGTCGGCCCGGAACGCCGCGGCCTTCTCCTTCAGCGCCAGGTAGTTGGCCATGCAGCCGCGGGCGGACTCCCAGACGCCGTCGGCGTCCTCGGTGCGCGGGGGCTTGAAGTCGAAGTGCAGGTAGCCGTCGTAGCCACCCTGCTCCAGGGCGTCGACGGTCCAGAACGCCCCGCGCAGGTTGCCGGCGCCGAAGCGGAGGTCCTGGTCGTAGCGCGGGCCGTGCTGGCCGTTGAGGTCGACGTGGAAGAGCTTGCCGTGCCACAGGGCCTGGCTGATGCCGGCGGCGAAGTTCAGCCCGGCCATCTCCTCGTGTCCGACCTCGGGGTTGAGGCCCACCATCTCGGGGTGGTCGAGCTCGCTGATCAGGGCGATCGCGTGGCCGATGCTCGGCAGCAGGATGTCGCC
>JAOPVM010000088.1 GCA_025966215.1 Klenkia sp. | reverse complement strand
GTTCGGCACGACCGTCCGGACGCCGCTCTTCGACGTCGAGGTGCCGGTCGTCGCCCACCGCCTCGCCGAGCCGGGCAAGGGCTCGGGCATCGCGATGATCTGCACCTTCGGCGACCTGAACGACGTCACCTGGTGGCGCGAGCTGCAGCTGCCCACCCGCCCGGTGGTCGGCTGGGACGGCCGGCTGGTCCCCGACGCCCCCAGCGGCGTCCCGGCCGCGCCCTACGCCGAACTGGCCGGCAAGACCGTGTTCAGCGCCCAGGCCCGGATGGTCGAGCTGCTGCGCGAGTCCGGTGACCTGGACGGCGAACCCCGCCCGATCACCCACCCGGTGAAGTTCTTCGAGAAGGGCGAGCGCCCGCTGGAGATCGTCACCACCCGCCAGTGGTACATCCGCAACGGCGGCCGGGACGCCGACCTGCGCGCCGCCCTGGTGGCCCGGGGCAGGGAGATCCAGTGGGTGCCCGAGCACATGCGGCACCGCTACGAGAACTGGGTCGAGGGCCTCAACGGCGACTGGCTGGTCAGCCGGCAGCGGTTCTTCGGCGTCCCGTTCCCGGTCTGGTACCGCCTGGACGACGCCGGTGAGCCGGTCTACGACCAGCCGCTGCTGGCCCCGGAGTCCGCGCTGCCGGTCGACCCGTCCTCCGACGTGCCCGACGGGTTCACCGCCGACCAGCGCGGCGTCCCGGGCGGGTTCATGGCCGACCCCGACGTGATGGACACCTGGGCGACGTCCTCGCTGTCGCCCCAGGTGGCCTCGGGCTGGGACACCGACCCGGAGCTGTTCGCCCACGTCTTCCCGATGGACCTGCGCCCTCAGGCGCACGACATCATCCGCACCTGGCTGTTCTCCACCGTGGTGCGCGCGCACTACGAGCAGGGCCGGGTGCCGTGGACGCACGCCGCGATCTCCGGCTTCGTCGTCGACCCCGACCGCAAGAAGATGAGCAAGTCCAAGGGCAACGCGACGACGCCGATCGACGTGCTGCAGAAGTACGGCACCGACGCCGTCCGCTGGCGCGCCGCCGGTGCCCGCCCGGGTGCGGACTCCCCGTTCGACGAGGTGCAGATGAAGGTCGGCCGCCGGCTGGCCATCAAGCTGCTCAACGTGGGCAAGTTCGTGCTCGGCAGCCTGGGCGCCACCGCCGACCTGGTGGGCGCCCCGGTCACCGAGCCGGTCGACGCCGCGCTGCTGGCCCGGCTGCGCGGGGTGGTCGCCGAGGCCACCGCTGCGATGGAGGCCTACAACTACACCCGGGCCCTCGAGGTCACCGAGACCTTCTTCTGGCAGTTCTGCGACGACCACGTCGAGCTGGTCAAGACCCGGGCCTACGGCGAGGACGGCGGCCCGGCCGAGGGTGCGGCGTCGGCGAAGGCGGGCCTGGCCACGGCGCTGTCGGTGTTGAACCGGCTGCTCGCCCCGGTGCTGCCCTTCGCCACCGAGGAGGTCTGGTCCTGGTGGCAGACCGGCTCGGTGCACCGTGCCCCGTGGCCGACCACCGACGAGCTCGCCGGTGACGGTGACCCGGAGCTGGTGACCGTCGCCGCCGAGGCGCTGGCCGCGGTGCGCAAGGCCAAGAGCGAGGCCAAGGTGTCCATGCGCGCCCCGGTCCAGACCGCGGTCGTGCACGCCCCCCCGGCCCAGGTCGCCCTGGTCGAGGCGGTCCGCCGCGACCTGGTGGCCGCCGGCATCATCGCCGAGCTCACCGTGTCGGCCGGCGACGGCCCGATGACCGTCGAGGTCGTCCTCGCCCCGACCGAGTAGCCGTAGGTGTGTACGTGGGTGGCCCAGGACCGTGTCGGTTCTGGGCCACCCACGTTCAGCGGCTGGGCTCGAGCTCGAGTGCCCGACGCCGCAGCACGGCCTCGATCTCCCGGCGGCAGCCGTCCGGGTCCGAGGTGAGCCGCCCCGTCACGTGGACGGGCGTCGCGTCGCGCGGGAGCAGACCCAGGTGGTTCAGGGCCGACCCATGACTCAACGGGCCCCGTGTCCAGAGCGTGGCGGCCCGGGCTCGCACGTCCCACTCCCGCACCCGCTCGGGGAGGGCGACCACTCCGGGGTGCAGCAGGACCAGGTCACCGTCGGACAGCCAGCGCGCGACGCTGCTGGAACTGCTGGCCAGGGTGACCCCGTCGCGCCGGCCGACACCGTGGGGGACGAGGGCAGCGAGCGTGTGCACACGACGACCCTGGCCGACGAGGGACGACCCGACGGACCCCCTGTGGACAGCCGGGGGTTCGAACGCCGGAGGCCCAGGACCAGTGGGTCCTGGGCTTCCGGAGTTCAGGCCTCGATGAGGGTCAGGCGGACTTCTCGCGGCGCTCGCGGACGGGCTTGCGCGGGACGATGGTCGGGGCGACCCGGTCCATCACGACCTCGCGGGTGATGACGACGGTGGCGACGTCCTCCCGGCCGGGGATGTCGTACATGACCGAATGGAGGACCTCCTCCATGATCGCCCGCAACCCACGGGCGCCGGTGCCGCGCAGGATGGCCTGGTCGGCGATGGACTCCAGCGCGTCCTCGGTGAACTCCAGCTCCACGCCGTCGAGGTCGAAGAGCCGGCGGTACTGGCGCACCAGGGCGTTCTTCGGCTCGGTGAGGATGTTGATCAGCGCCTCGCGGTCCAGCTTCTGCACGCTGGTGATCACCGGCAGCCGGCCGATGAACTCGGGGATCATGCCGAACTTCAGCAGGTCCTCGGGCATGACCTCGGCGAGGGCGTTGGCCTCCTCGACCTCGGCCTTGCCGCGCACCTCGGCGCCGAACCCGATGCCCTGCTTGCCGATCCGCTGCTCGATGACCTTGTCCAGGCCGGCGAAGGCGCCACCCACGATGAACAGCACGTTCGTGGTGTCGATCTGGATGAACTCCTGATGCGGGTGCTTGCGACCGCCCTGCGGCGGCACCGAGGCCGTCGTGCCCTCCAGGATCTTCAGCAGCGCCTGCTGCACGCCCTCGCCGGAGACGTCCCGGGTGATCGAGGGGTTCTCGCTCTTGCGGGCGATCTTGTCGACCTCGTCGATGTAGATGATCCCGGTCTCGGCGCGCTTGACGTCGTAGTCGGCGGCCTGGATGAGCTTGAGCAGGATGTTCTCGACGTCCTCACCGACGTAGCCGGCTTCGGTCAGCGCGGTGGCGTCCGCGATCGCGAACGGCACGTTCAGCATCCGCGCCAGCGTCTGGGCGAGGTAGGTCTTGCCGCAGCCGGTCGGGCCGATCAGAAGGATGTTGGACTTGGCCATCTCGACGTCATCAATGAGGGCGTCGGCTGGACCGATGGTGGTACGGGCGCGGATGCGTTTGTAGTGGTTGTAGACGGCAACCGACAGGGCGCGCTTGGCGGCATCCTGTCCGATGACGTACTCCTCCA
>JAOPVM010000058.1 GCA_025966215.1 Klenkia sp. | reverse complement strand
GGTACTTCCACAGCTTCACGAACGGGTTGGGCATGGTTCCTCCTGGTCCGGAGCGCGCCGTCCGGAGCGGACGACACACGCCGCGGGCGACGACGTCGTCCCCATCGTCCCAGCACACCACCCCTGTGCGGCAACACGGCACCCCGCAGGCCTGCCGCCACTAGGGTCGCGGGCGTGCTGACCGTCCTCGGCGAGCTGGTCGTCGACCTCATCCCCGACCCCTCGGCCGACGCCGGACCCGAGGGGACCGCCCCCCGGTTCGTCGCCCGCCCCGGGGGCAACGCGCTCAACGTGGCCGTGGCCGCCGGCCGGCTCGGCCACCCCGTGCACCTGCTGGCCCGCTTCGGCACCGGGCCACTGGCGGGCAACCTGCGCCGGCACGCCGAGCTGTCGGGGGTGGACCTGTCGGGGTCGGTGGACTCCGACGACCCGGTCAGCCTGGCCGTGGTCGGCCTGGGCCCGGACGGCTCGGCCGACTACGGCTTTCACGTGCTGGGCGCCGCGGACTGGCAGTGGACCGACGACGAGCTCGCCGCGGCCTGGCCCGAGGGCAGCCGGGCGCTGCACGTCGGGTCGATCTCCTCCTGGACGGCGCCGGGGTGCCAGGCGATCGCCGGGCTCGCCGAACGGCTGCACGCCGACGGGTCGGCGCTGGTCAGCGTCGACCCCAACATCCGGGCTGCGCTGGCCGAGGGCTTCGGCAACACCGCCGCCGACGTCCGCGCCCGGCTGGCCCGACTGCTCGCCGTCGCCGACGTGGTCAAGGTCAGCGCCGAGGACCTCGGCTGGCTCGAGCCGGACACGACCGACCTGGACGAAGCCGCACAGCGGTGGGCCGAGGCCGGGCCCGGGGTGCTGTTGCTCACCGACGGCGGCGCCCCGCTGCGGGTGGCCCGCCCGGGCCGGCCGCTGCTGCGGCACACCCCGCCCACGGTCACCGTCGCCGACACCGTCGGCGCCGGGGACTCCCTCGCCGCCGGGTTCCTCACCGGCCTGCTGGACGCCGGTGTCACCACCCGGGCAGCGCTGGACGACCTGCCCGGGGACCTGCTCGCCGGGGTGGTGGCCGACGCCTCACTGGTCGCGGCGCTGTGCTGCACCCGGGTGGGCGCGGACCCGCCCACCCGCGACGAGCTGGCTCAGGCCCGCACCCAGACGGCGGTGTCCGGGGGCAGCTGACCGGCGGCCAGCGGTCCGCTGGCCAGCAGCACCTCGCCGTCCACCGGCACCGGGTCGGCACCCAGGTTGACCACGCACCGGAACCCCGACCCGCGACGGAAGGACAGCACCTGCGGATCGGTGTCGTCCCAGGCGAGGTCCTCGCCCACCAGGTCCGCCAGCGACCGGCGCAGGGCCAGCGCGGTGCGGTAGAGCGTCAGGGTGGACGCCGGGTCCCCGTCCTGCGCGGCCACGGTGAGCCCGGCCCACGACGCCGGCTGCGGCAGCCACGGCTCCCCGGACCCGTTGCCGTAGGGCGGGGCGTCCCCGGACCAGGGCAGCGGCACCCGGCACCCGTCCCGGCCGCGCACCGTGTGCCCGGACCGCACCCAGGTGGGATCCTGCAGCACGTCCTCGGGCAGGTCGGTGACCTCGGGGAGTCCGAGCTCCTCCCCCTGGTAGACGTAGGCGCTCCCGGGCAGGGCGAACATCAGCAGGGCCGCGGCCCGGGCCCGGCGCAGGCCCAGGACCAGGTCGCTGGGGGCGTTGCCGTCGAAGCCCATCACCCCGACGCCGGTCTCCTCCCGCCCGTACCGGGTGACGTGCCGGGTCTCGTCGTGGTTGGAGAGCACCCAAGTGGCCGGGGCACCGGTCGGGTCCAGGGCGACCCGGGTCGCGTCGACGACCTCGCGCAGGGCGACGGCGTCCCACGGGCAGTGCAGGTGGTCGAAGTTGAACGTCGTGTGCATCTCGTCCGGGCGCACGTAGCGGCTGGTCCGTTCCGGTCCGGCGACGACGGCCTCGCTGACCAGCACCCGGTCCCCGGGGTACTCGTCCACCACCGCCCGCCACCGCCGGACGACGTCGTGCACCCAGTCGCCGTCCCACTGCGGGCTGTCCACCCAGGAGCTGGACTCGAACAGCGCCCCCGGCGCGTGTCCGGCGTCGGGCAGCGTCAGGTCCTTGCCGATCGCCGGCACCGCGTCCACCCGCAACCCGTCGACGCCGCGGTCGAGCCAGAACCGCAGCACCTCGTCGAACCGGGACCGGACCTCCTCGGTGGACCAGTCCAGGTCGGGCTGCTCGGGGGCGAAGGTGTGCAGATACCACTGCCCGGGGCGCCCGTCGGGCTCGACCAGGCGGGTCCAGGCCGGACCGCCGAAGGCCGAGATCCAGTCGTTGGGCGGCAGCTCGCCGTCGGCACCCCGACCCTCGCGCAGCACGTAGAGCGCCCGCTCCGGGCTCCCCGGGCCGGCTCGGACGGCGGCGGTGAACCACGGGTGCTCCACCGAGGTGTGACTGGGCACCAGGTCGACCAGCACCCGCAGACCCGCGGCGTGCGCGTCGGTCAGCAGCGCGTCGACGTCGGCCAGGGAACCCAGCCGGGGGTCGACGTCGCAGTACTCCGCCACGTCGTAGCCGCCGTCGGCCAGCGGCGAGGGGTACCAGGGGGTGATCCAGAGGGCGTCCACGCCCAGGTCGGCCAGGTAGGGCAGCCGCGACCTGATGCCGGGGACGTCCCCCAGCCCGTCCTCGCCGGAGTCGGCGAAGCTGCGGACGTAGACCTCGTACACGACGGCGCGGCGCCACCAGGGGGTGTCGGACACCGGCCCAGGAAACCAGTCGGGCCCCGGTCCACCCGCAGGTGGTCCGGGGCCCGTCCGGGGTGTGCCGGTTCAGGCGGCGCCGCTGGAGCGCTCCCCGGTGAGGCCGCCGGCGGCCTCGGCCACCTGCTCCTCACGGTCCTCGTTGGCCATCTGGGTCAGGGCCGCACCGGCCTCGGCGTCCCGGGTGAGGTTCTCCCCGGTCTCGGGGTCGAAGACGTGCACCTTCCGGCTGTCCAGCCAGAACTCGGCGTCGCGGCCCTCGCGGATCCGACTGGTCGCGTCGATGGACACGATCGCCTGGGTGCGCAGCTCCTCGCTGTCCAGCTCGCGGGAGAGCTCCTGCAGGTGGGTGCGGATCTTCTCCGGCGCCTCGTAGGGGATGTAGGCGTACTGCTGGTCCCCCAGCCACTCGGTGACGTCGACCCGGGCGGTGAAGGTCGAGCCCAGCGGCTTCTTCGCGTCGTCGACCAGCGAGGCGTCCTCGAAGTACTCCGGCCGGATGCCGACCAGCAGCAGGTCGCGGCCGGCGACGGCGGCGGCCCGACGTTCGTCGAGCTCGATCGGGCCGAACGGCGTCTGCAGCCGGTTTCCCTCCACCGTGGCCGGCAGGAAGTTCATCGGCGGGGAGCCGATGAACCCGGCGACGAACAGGTTCACCGGCTGCTCGTAGAGCTCCCGGGGGGACGCCACCTGCTGGATGGAGCCCTTGCGCAGGACGCAGACGCGGTCGCCGAGGGTCATCGCCTCGGTCTGGTCGTGGGTGACGTAGACCGTGGTGATGCCCAGCCGGCGCTGCAGCCGGGCGATCTCGGTGCGCATCTGGCCGCGCAGCTTGGCGTCGAGGTTCGACAGCGGCTCGTCGAAGAGGAAGGCCTCGGCCTGCCGGACGATCGCCCGGCCCATCGCCACCCGCTGGCGCTGGCCCCCGGAGAGGTTGGCCGGCTTGCGCTCGAGATGCTCGTGCAGCTCGAGGACGTCGGCGGCCTCCTTGACGAGACGGTCGACCTTGTCGTCGGGGGTCTTGGCCAGTCGCAGCGGGAAGGCAATGTTCTCGTAGACGCTCATGTGCGGGTAGAGCGCGTAGTTCTGGAAGACCATCGACAGGTTGCGCTCGCGCGGCGCCTTGTCGTTGACCCGGTCGCCGCCGATGACCATGTCCCCGGAGGTGATGTCCTCCAGGCCGACGATCATCCGCAGCAGGGTGGACTTCCCGCAGCCGGACGGGCCGACCAGGATCATGAACTCGCCGTCGGCGATGTCCAGGCTGATGTCGTTCACGGCGGGGAACCCGTCGCCGTACTTCTTGACGATGTTGCGCATCTCGATCGAGGCCATCGTGGACTCCTGGGAGTGTGGTGGTCGGGCTGAGGGGGTGGGCCGGTCAGCCCTTGACGGCGCCGTTGGTGAGACCGGCGACGATCCGACGCTGGAAGACCAGCACCAGGATCACGACGGGGATGGTCACGATGACCGCGGCTGCGGCGATCGCGCCGGTGGGGTCCTCGAACTGGGAGGCACCGGAGAACAGGCCCAGCGCCGCCGGGACCGGACGCGAGGCGCCGGTCGAGGTCAGCGAGATGCCGTACACGAAGTCGTTCCAGGCGATGAAGAACGCGATGATCGCCGTGGTGAAGACCCCGGGGGCGGCCAGCGGGACGATCACCTTGCGGAAGGCCTGCCAGGTGGTCGCGCCGTCGACCTGCGCGGCCTGCTCCATCTCCCACGGGATCTCGCGGAAGAACGCCGACATGGTCCAGATGGACAGCGGCAGGGTCAACGACAGGTACGGGATGATCAACCCGGGCCAGGTGTCGTAGAGCCCGATCTGGCGCCACAGGTTGAACAGCGGCGTGACGATCGAGATCACCGGGAAGATCGCCACGCCCAGCGCGGTGCCGAGGATGAACTTCTTGCCGGGGAAGTCCAGTCGGGCGATGGCGTAGGCGGCGAACATCGACAGGAAGACGCTGATGAACGTGGCGATCAGACAGATCCCGAAGCTGTTGCGCAGCGCCGGCAGGAACAGGTCGCTGGCCGAGCCGGTGAGGATCAGCGAGTAGTTGTCCCAGGAGAACCCGGTCGCGGGCAGGAACCCGCCTGCGTTCAGGTCGGCCGAGGACTTCAGCGACAGCGAGACGATCCACGCGATCGGGAACAGCGCGTAGAGCGCGATCACGATCCCGCCGATGATCCAGCCGGTCTTCTCCTTCGTGGACATCAGCTGTCACCCCTTGCCTGGGACAGGTCCACCTTGAACCCCTTGATGAACACGAACGCGATGAGCACGACGGACAGGAACAGCAGCACCGAGACCGCCGACCCCAGCCCGATCTCCAACCGGGAGATGGTCTGCCGGTAGGCCAGGAAGGACACCGTCTCGGTGCCGTTGGCCCCCGCTGTCATGACGAAGATGGAGTCGAAGACCCGGAAGGCGTCCAGGGTGCGGAAGAGCAGCGCGACCATGATCGCGGCCTTCATGTTCGGGATGGTCACCCGGCGCATCCGCTGCCACCAGGTGGCGCCGTCGACCTGGGCGGCCTCCTGCAGCACCTCGGGCACCTGGGCCAGGCCGGCCAGCAGGAGCAGCGAGATGAACGGGGTGGTCTTCCAGATCTCGGCCAGGCAGACCACGAAGATCGAGGTGCCGAAGTCGCCGAACCAGTCGGTGTCGGCACCGACGCCGGGCAGCCAGGCGAACCAGCTGTTGATGAACCCGGTGTTGATGTCGAAGGCGAACTGCCACGCGAAGGCCGAGACCACGGTGATGACGGCGTAGGGGATGAGGATGACCGCCCGCAGGAAGGGACGGATCGCCTTCAGCGCCTTGTTCATCACCAGCGCCAGGCCGAAGCCGAGCACCAGCTCGACGGCGACGGTGACCACGGTGATCAGCAGGGTGACCCCCACCGACTGCCACCACAGCTGGTCGGTGAGCACCACGAGGTAGTTGCTCAGGCCGGTGAACGAGCGGTTCTCCGGGTCGGTGAGCCGGTAGTCGAACAGCGAGTCGTAGAACGCCTGGGCGATCGGGTACGCGGTGACCAGCAGCATCACCGCCAGTGCCGGGCCGGCCAGGAGCCAACCGAGCTTGCGCTCGGCCTTCGCCCGGTCGCTGATGTGCTTCTTGGGCGCCTGTGCCGGGGCCGAGGCCCCGGTCCGCCCCGTGGGCGGCGCGGTGGTGGAGGTGCTCACAGCAGCTGGTCCTTTCGCAGCACCGCTTGGATGAGCTCGGTCGCGTCCTGCGGCGTCTGCTCCGGGTCGATGGCCGCCGTCGGGTGGTACTCCCGCTGGATGCCGCCGGAGACCTCGCTGTAGTACGGCGTCTGGGGACGGGGCACGGCCAGCTCGAGGGACTCGAGGATGGTCGGCGCCATCGGGAAGGCCTCCAGCACCTCCGGGTCCTCGTACACCGCGGTGTCGGAGGCCGGGTTGCCGTTGGAGGTGAAGTAGTAGGCCTGGTTCTCCGTGGAGGTGATGCACCGCGTGGCGTCGTAGGCCAGGTCGGGGTGCTCGGAGAAGGCACCGACGCCCAGGTTGATCCCGCCGTAGGGCGGGGCCGTCTCGGTGTCGGCGTCGACCCGCGGGTAGAGGGCCCAGCCGTAGTCGTCGACCACCGACTGGTCCAGGGTGCCGGCCTCGACCGCACCCAGCGCCCGCGGGTAGACGAACGGGTAGTTCACCTGGAACCCGCCGACGTCGCCCTCGAAGTCCGTCGCGGTGGTGTCCTCGTTGGCGGTGGACAGTGCCGGGCCGCCGGTGCCGCTGGCCGAGATGTCCCGCATGACCTCCGCGGCCCGCATCCCGGCCTCGGAGTCCAGCCCGAGCTGGATGTCGTCGGGGTTGGTCGAGTTCTCGGCGATGACCGAGCCGCCGGCGCTCTCGATGAGGGCGTTGAGCCACACCGTGAGGGACTCCGAGCGGATGCCCTGGACACCCAGTCGGACCTGCTGGTCCTGGGCGGCCTGCGTGAGCTGGTCCCACGTGACCGGCTGGGTCATGTCCAGCCCGGCGGCCTCGGCGACCGAGGTGCGGTACCAGAGCAGCTGGGTGTTGGCCCAGAAGGGCACCGTCACCAGCTCGCCGTCCCAGGTGGACCCGTCGATCGCGCTCTGCACGACGTCGGTGGTCACCTCGTCGGCGACCTCGGCCGGCATCGGGGCGAAGAACCCGGCCTGCGCGAACTCGGGGATGTAGGGCGGGTCCAGGCTCATGATGTCGATCGAGGAGTCGTTGGCCGCCAGACGGCGGACCAGCTGCTCCCGCTGGGAGGGCGAGTCACGCGGCAGCGTGGACACCGAGATCGTGTACGCCCCGTTCGCCGCCTCGGTGCAGCGCGCCGCGATCTCGGCCTGCCCGCCCGAGTCGGGGTTGATGTACCAGTCGAGCTGGGGGACGCCGGAGTCACCGCTCCCGCAGGCGGCCAGCCCGGACGCCAGGACGACCGCGGCGGCCGTGGCCCCCAGCGCACGCCGGGCTCTCCGGCCGGACGCGGCGCTCCGCCGCCCCCGACCCGTGTGGACAACGCTGTCAGGCACCCTGCAACCGCCTCCGTTGGCGTCGAGCGGCCCGTGGGCCGCAACGGTCCGGCTGGTGGATGATCTTCACCCGGTCCAGGGACTGTGACCCAGGTCAAAGAGTGAGTCAAGCCGAAGACCAGGCCGTTGCCAGTTCGTGTCCAGGTCGGTGTCGTAGCCCTGGCCGAGCCCCATCGGGGGCGTCGCCGACCGTCCCGGACGACGATGCCGATCGGCCCGGGACGGGTCAGCCGGGCGGGGCGGCGAGGACCGACGGCGTGGTCATGTCCGCCGGGGTCTTGGGCAGTTCGTGGTCGAGGTAGGAGCGCAGTGCCGCGGTGGTGCCGACGTCCACGCCGGCCTCCTCGGAGAGGAACCAGCGGTGCTCGAGCACCTCGTGGAAGACCTGGGCCGGGGCGAGCCGGCCCGCCAGGTGCGGCGGGATGGCGTCGACGACGGGCAGGTAGACCTCGGCGATCCAGCGGTGCCCGGCCACCGACTCCGGCACCGGACGGCCGTCCTTCTGCTCCAGCCACGCCCGGTAGCTGCGCAGGTCGTTGAGCAGCCGGCGGGCCTGGTTCTCCTGCACCTCCAGACCGGTCAGCCGGAACAGCGCGCGGCGGTTGTGGCCCGGCTCGGCGACCCGGGTCTGCACCCGCAGCCGAGCACCCTCCGGGGTGTGCACGAGCTCGACCTCGCCGGCGTCGAAGCCGAGGTCGTTGATCCACTGCAGCCGCTCGGCCACCCGGTACCGCTGCTCCTCGAGCTGGAAGACCTCCTCGCGGGTCACCGCGTCCCAGAGCGCGGCATAGCGCTCGGGCAGCGCGTCGGCGACCTCCAGCGGGTCGATGTCCGGGGCGAGCAGACCGCCGAACTGCAGGTCCATCAGCTCTGCGCCGACCCGCTCGCGGGCCAGCTCCACGTCGTGCTCGCGCATCCGGGCCGACAACTCCGGGCGGCGCTCAGCCGTCTCGGCGTCGACCAGGTAGGCGGTCAACCCGTCGCCGTCGGGCCGGAAGAGGGTGTTGGACAGCGAGCAGTCCCCCCAGAACACCCCGGCCAGGTGCAGCCGGACCAGCAGCACCACCTGGGTGTCCAGCAGCTGGGAGGTCGAGTGCTGGCTGCGCGGGCTGGAGAACAGGTGCCGGTAGGACATCGAGTACTCCAGGTACCGGGTCACCAGGATCGCCTCCTGGTCCCCCGGCCGGTCCACGCAGATGCCCAGCACCGACACCGAGGGCAGCCCCTCGGCCTCGAACTCCCCCAGCAGGGCGTACTCGCGCCGGGCCAACGGCTCGGCGATCTCCTTGAGCGCGTAGACCCGGCCCTCGGTGGCCACGAAGCGCACCACGTGCCGGGAGATGCCCCGCTGGGGGACGTCGAGGAGCAGTGCGGGGTCCCACTCGGCCAGCGGTCGGTCCCACGGGAGGTCCAGCAGGGCTGCGGCCTCCGTGGCCGGCGGCCGGAACAGGTAGCGCATGCGCGGGACTCCCGGGTCGACGGGACAGGTGGCGATGAATGTCCCACGGACTCCCGTCAGCCGGCAGGCGGCGACGTCAGAGGGCGCGGTCCAGGGCGTCGGCCTGCCGGGCCCGGTCCAGGGTGGCACCCGGGCGGCAGGCCAGCCCCACCAGCCAGCGCAGCACCAACCCGGCACCGCCCCGGTCCAGCCGCAGCGCGCCGGCCAGCCGGTCGGTGAGCGCGTCGTCGTCCACGGCGCAGAGCAGCCGGGCCAGCAGCTCGGGTTCGGTCTCGGCGAGCCGGCGGAGCACCGCGTGGTCGGCGACCTCCTCGGCCAGCCCGACCAGCGCCTTCCCGCGGGGGCCCGCGGCAGCCAGCTCGGTGAGCCGGTCGAGCTCGGCGTCCAACAGCGCGGCGGCGACGTCGTCCTTGGTGCGGAAGTGGTTGTACAGCGTGGCCTTGGCGACGCCGGCCGCGGCGGCCACGTGCTGCATGGTCGCCCGACGCAGGCCGTGCTCGGCGAACGCGGTCGCGGCGCCGGCCAGCA
>JAOPVM010000460.1 GCA_025966215.1 Klenkia sp. | reverse complement strand
GAGCGCACGGTCTACCTCGACACCGGCGACTGGGCCGGCCTCGTCGCCGCCGGCGCCGACCTGCCGGCCGACGCCCTCGCCGTGCGCGCGGCGGGGCTGACGCCCGACGACGCGATCAACATCCAGTACACCTCGGGGACGACGGGCTTCCCCAAGGGCGCCACCCTCACCCACCACAACCTGCTCAACAACGGGTTCTTCGTGGGCGAGGGCTGTGGCTACACCGAGGTCGACCGGGTCTGCATCCCGGTGCCCTACTACCACTGCTTCGGCATGGGCATGGGCAACCTGGGCTGCACCTCGCACGGCTCGACGATGGTCGTCCCCGCGCCCGGGTTCGACCCCGCGCTGACCCTGCAGGCCGTCCAGGACGAGAGGTGCACGTCGCTGTACGGCGTCCCGACGATGTTCATCGCCGAGCTGGCGCTGCCGGACTTCGGCTCCTACGACCTGTCCAGCCTGCGCACCGGGATCATGGCCGGCTCGCCGTGCCCGGTCGAGGTGATGAAGCGGGTGGTCGCCGAGATGCACATGGACGAGGTGACCATCTGCTACGGGATGACCGAGACCTCCCCGGTCTCCACCCAGACCGGCGCGGACGACGACCTCGACCGCCGCACCGCCACGGTCGGGCGCACCCATCCGCACCTGGAGAGCAAGGTCGTGGACCCCGAGACGGGCCTGACCGTCCCGCGGGGGACGACGGGGGAGCTGTGCACCCGCGGCTACTCGGTGATGCTCGGCTACTGGGACGAGCCGGCGAAGACCGCCGAGGTGCTCGACGCCGCCCGGTGGATGCACACCGGCGACCTGGCGGTGATGGACGAGGCCGGCTACGTCAACATCGTCGGCCGGATCAAGGACATGGTCATCCGCGGCGGGGAGAACGTGTACCCGCGCGAGATCGAGGAGTTCCTCTACGCCCACCCCGACATCACCGACGTGCAGGTCATCGGTGTACCGGACCAGAAGTTCGGCGAGGAGCTGATGGCCTGGGTGCAGCTGCGCCCCGGTGCCGGGCCGATGACGGCCGAGACGCTCCGGGCCTACTGCACCGGCAAGTTGGCGCACTACAAGGTGCCCCGCTACGTCAAGGTGGTCGAGGCGTTCCCGATGACCGTCACCGGCAAGGTGCGCAAGGTCGAGATGCGCCAGGTCTCCAGCGAGGAGCTCGGCCTCACCGAGGTCGCCACCGCCTGACGGGCTGCATCACCGGGCGAGGCGGGTGATCGCCTTCGAGAGCAGGTTGCCCACGACGACCCAGACGATGGCGGCGATGAGCGCGTTCACCGTCTCGGCGATCTTCGGGTCCTCCGGGCCGAACAGGTCGACGGTGAACCAGCCCAGGTCCCCGCGCACGCCCGCGGTGAACTGCACCAGCGGGTTGGCCGGGTTCGCCTCGAAGAGGGTGAACACCGCGTAGAGCACGATCAGCCCGCCCACCACCGAGGTGACCAGGCGGATCGCCGCGGCCAGGGTGGTCACGACGCGGGACGCAGCGGTGCGGACAGCCATGCCGGGCATCGTCGCATCCCGCTGCCCCCAGGAGCTACCCGCCGGTAACGTCGGGTCGGGTCCGCCCGACCAGGTCGACGACCAGGGCGGTCACGGCGGTGAGGACGACGAGACCGGTCGCCCACCGCACGGCGGCGGGATCGGTGCCCCGCCCACCCCGCTCCGCGGCCGACCGGGAGCCCCGGGCGCGTCGCGGGGCGAGCACCCCGAGCAGCGCCAGCCCGGCGAGCGCGACGAGACCGGTGGGCAGGACCAGCAGCGGGCGGCCCTGCAGGACCGCCGTCCGCACCAGCAGCGCCGCCACGACGAGGACCGCCAGGCCGGTGCGCTGCCAGGCCAGCGCCGTCCGGGCCGGCTGGGTCTCCCCGGGACCCCGGACCGCGGTCAGCGCGCGGCCTCGAGCAGCACCAGCACCACCACGACGACGACGAGCACCGCCAGCGCGCCGGTCACCCACCCGGCGAGCGGGCTGACCGGCAGCGGCTCGTCGGCCACGATCGCCGCCTCGGCCCGCGACCAGCGCCGGTACCCCGCCAGCGCGGTGAGCAGCCCGCCCACCATGAGGGCGACGGACACCGCCAGGCTGCCCCCCGGGACGCCCAGCTCGGGTACGAACTGGCCCACCGCCACCCCGCCGGCGACCAGTGCCAGGGCGGTGCGCAGCCAGGCCAGCAGGGTGCGCTCGTTGGCCAGGCTGAACCGGTAGTCCGGGTGGGGCGCGGGCACCCGGCCAGGGTAGGGCGGGAGTCGGGGAACCCACGGGACCGGCGGGTCGGCGCCGACTACGGTGGGACGACGGCGGCCCGGAACCGGGCCGCCGTCCTGCGTCCGGCCCACGGCCGGAGCCGACCCAGAGCGAGTGAGGGACCCGACGTGCCCAGCGGCAAGGTGAAGTGGTTCAACCCGGAGAAGGGGTTCGGGTTCCTGTCCCAGGAGGGCGGGGGTCCCGACGTGTTCGTGCACCGGGACTCGCTGCCCGAGGGCACCACCGAGCTCAAGCCCGGTCAGCGGGTGGAGTACGGCATCGTCCAGGGCCGCCGTGGTGACCAGGCGCTGCAGGTGCAGGTGCTGGACCCGCTGCCCTCGGCGGTGGCCGCCACCCGGAAGAAGCCCGACGACCTGGTCCCGATCATCGAGGACCTCATCCGGCTGCTGGACACCGTCGGCAACGGCCTGCGGCACGGCCGGCACCCGGACAAGGCGTCGGCCGGCACGATCGCCTCGGTCCTGCGTGCGGTGGCCGGCGACCTCGAGGGATGAGTCAGCCGGCGGGGGCCGTCAGGTCCCCGCCGGAGCGGACGAAGCCGATCGGCCAGGCGCCCGAGAGCCCGCCGCACTGGTCGTCGGCGGAGTCCTCGACGAGGACCAGGTAGAAGGCGGCCGGGACGACGTCGGAGCTGTTGATGCCGGTGAACGTCGTGGTGTCCTCCTCGACGTCCACGGTGCCGATCGTCGTGTCCAGCCGATCGTCGAAGACCTGCACGCTCCAGCCCTGCTCGGCCACCGCGGGGTCCACGCGCAGGGTGATGGTGCTGTCGGCCTCGACCTCCACGATGGGCGGGGTGACCTGGTAGCGCTGGCCCTCCCCGCCCAGGCAGTACTGGGTCGGCTGGACCTCGATGGTCTGCGTGCCGGTCTGCACCCGGGCGGTGGGCGCGGTGTCCGGGGTGTCGTCGCCGCACCCGGTCAGCACGACCGCGCCACCGGTCAGCGTGGCCAGCAGCAGCGCGCGTGCTCTCATCGTGTCCACTCCTGGTCTGGGGTCGCGGGCCCGTCGACCCGTCCGGTGCCGCCGCCCCGGCGTCCGCGTCGGAGCAGGCCGCGACCGTCGGGCGCCCGGTCGACCCGGGGTGCCGGGCGGGGCGGGCGCTGCCCGCGCAGCTGCCCCCAGAGAACCAGGCCGACCGCGAGCACCAGCAGGGAGGCCGCGACGGTGAAGCCCAACCAGCCGATCGTGGGCAGCCCGATGCCCAGCGCCCCGCCGAACACCCAGGCGAGTTGCAGCAGGGTCTCCGACCGGGCGAACGCCGAGGCCCGCAGCGACTCGGGCACCTCGCGCTGCACGATGGCGTCCAGGGCGACCTTGCCGAGCCCGTTGGCGATCGCGGCCACCAGCGCGACCAGCCCGGCCATCGGCAGGCTGTAGAACACCGCCGCGGTCACCGTCACCACCGCGGCGACCGACGCGGCCACCAGCACCAGCCGGTCGGGGCTGGTGGTCTGCAGCCGGGAGCCGATCGCCGTCCCGATGAAGCTGCCCACCCCGGCGGCCGCGGCGATGCCACCGAGGGCGAGCGTGGCGTCCCAGGCGTCGTCCACCGTGGCCTGCACCAGGAACGCGGAGAAGACGGTGAGGAACCCGGCCAGCCCACGCAGTGCCGCGGTGGCCCGCAGCGCGGTGACCACGTAGGAGCCCAGTGCGCGGCGGCGACGCTCGCCGGTGGCGCCGTCCCCGCTGGTGAGCACGTCGGCCGGCAGCCCCGGCAGGGCGATGTCCACCCGGTGCGGCAGCGCCACGGCCAGCAGGCCGGCGACGACGAAGACCGTGGCGGTGGCGTAGAGCAGCCAGTCGAACCCGGCGTACCGGGCGATCCCGGCCCCGATGCCGCCGAGCACGCCGGCGGTGAGCAGCCCGAACACCGACAGCCGGGCGTTGGCCGAGGTCAGCGACATCTGCTCGGGCAGCACCCGGGGGACGACGGCGGCGCGCAGCACGTTGAGGCCCTTGGACAGCACCAGCACCCCGAGGGCGGCCGGGTACAGCCAGATCGCGTCGTAGTTGGCGGCCATCACCACCGCCAGCACCGCACGACCGACCAGGCTGCCGGCCAACGCCCAGCGGCGGCCGCGCTGCAGGCGGTCCAGCATCGGCCCGATCACCGGTGCGACCACCGCGAACGGCGCCATCGTCACCAGCAGGTAGAGGGCCACGTTGCCGCGCTGGGCGTCGGTGGAGGCGGCGAAGAAGAGCGTGCCGGCCAGCGAGACGGCGATCATCGCGTCCCCGGCCATGTGCAGGGCGTTGACCCACAGCAGCCCGGACAGTCCGCTGTCCCCGGCGCCGTCGGCCCGGCTGGCTGCGTTCACCCGGCGTACCGCGGCCCCGGTGAGCTGTCGGCTGCGGCGGGCCGCGACCCGGGTGACGGTCACCTTCTGCGGTCGGGCGCCCAGCACCGTCGTCGGCTGGGTCGACCCGACCGGGTCCGTCGGCGGCCGCCAGGTCTGCGGCGCGACCGCCGGTGTGGTCACCGTGGCGGAGTCGTCACCCGGGCGGGCGGACGGCGCCACCGGCATCGGCCGGGTCGGCGAGCGCGGGACCTCGACCGGGGCGGTGTCGTGCCCGGCCGCCGAGGACACCCGGTCGCCCCGCAGGGCCCACCGCCGGCGTCG
>JAOPVM010000458.1 GCA_025966215.1 Klenkia sp. | reverse complement strand
ACGGCCGAGCCACGCTGGCGGGCGGTCAGCTCGCGCACCGGGGACCCGGTGCCGACGACGTGCGCGTCCGGGCGCAGCGCGAACAGGTCGAACACCCGGCCGCCGACGAGCATGTGCTGCCACAGCGGGATCGGCCGGACCTCGCTGACCACCACCCGGGTGTCGCCGCGGACGGTGACCAGCCAGTCGGCGAACTCCTCG
Organism: Klenkia sp.; assembly: GCA_025966215.1. Classification (GTDB taxonomy): domain Bacteria; phylum Actinomycetota; class Actinomycetes; order Mycobacteriales; family Geodermatophilaceae; genus Klenkia. The sequence goes on along the minus strand of JAOPVM010000458.1, from coordinate 2,385 downwards.
GCGTTGCTCACCGTCGCCGACAACGAGACCAGGGCGACGTCGTCGGGCAGGTGGATGATCACCTCCTCCCAGACAGCGCCGCGGAACCGGTCGGCGAGGTAGTGCACCTCGTCCATCACCACGTAGCCCAGACCGCGCAGTGCCGGGGAGTCGGCGTAGAGCATGTTGCGGAGCACCTCGGTGGTCATCACCACGATCGGGGCGTCGCCGTTGACCGCGTTGTCCCCGGTCAGCAGGCCGACCTTCTCCGGGCCGTACCGGGCGACGAAGTCGGCGTACTTCTGGTTCGACAGCGCCTTGATCGGCGCGGTGTAGAAGGCCTTGCGGCCCTCGGCCAGTGCCTTGTGCACCGCGAACTCCCCCACCACGGTCTTGCCCGCCCCGGTGGGGGCGCAGACGAGCACGCCCGAGCCCTCCTCGAGCGCGGCGCAGGCCTCCTCCTGGAACGGGTCCAGGGTGAAGCCGAGGTCGGTGGTGAAGTCCGACAGGAGCGGGTGCTTGCCCCGGCGCCGGGCCGCGGCGTACCGCTGGGCAGGACTCGACATGCCCACCACGGTATGCGGTGCGGACGACGGTCCCGCTGGCTCAGCGGCGGCCCGTGCCGACCACGACCAGGGCGCCGGGGACGACGACGCTGCGGGCCGGCAGCGGGCCCAGCCGTTCCCCGTCGGCCCACGCGGTGAGCCCCTCCCCCGCGGGTCCGGCCGCCCCCAGCCCGACCTCGGCGGCCCGGTGCGTGCGCACGGCCGGGTGCGCCAGGTGGGTGCCCTCGGCCAGCTGCGGCCGGGTGCGCACCAGGTCCCGGCGGGTCACCGGGCCGATGACGGTGACGTCCAGCAGCCCGTCCGCGGGGTCGGCGGCCGGGCACATCCGCAGCCCACCGCCGTACCAGGCGGTGTTGCCGACGGCGACCAGCGTGACCTCGAGCCCCCGGGCCACGCCGTGTCGAAGCCGCAGCACAGGACCGTGGCCCACCACCGGTCGCCGTCGGAGGTGCTGGTCCGACCGAGGTCCACCCGGGCGGACCGCCCGGCCACCAGGTCGGTCCCCGCTGCCCGGGCCGCCTCGACCGGGTCGGCCGGCACCCCGAGAGCCAGGGCCAGGTCGTCCCCGGTCCCGGCGGGCAGCACGGCCAGTGGGGTGTCGGTGCCGGCCAGGCCCTGCACGGCGGCGTGCGCGGCGCCGTCCCCACCGAGGACGACGACCGCGGCCACCGCGCCGGTCACCGTGCGCACCGCGGCCTCGGCGGCGGACCGGTCGGTGGCCACCAGCTCGTGCACCTCGAGCCCGGCAGCGGCCAGCGCGGCCCGGACCGGGCCGCGGGCCCCGGTCGCCCGTCCCCTCCCGGCGGCGGCGTTGACCAGCAGGGCGACCTGCACGTCGGGCCGGTCAGCCCCGGGTGCCGGTGGGCTCGTCGAGCCGGGAGGGGGCGACGTCCAACGGGGAGGCCTCGTCGTCGTCCAGGTCGTGGAAGCCGGCCAGCGCGTCGCGCTTGGCCCGCCGCTTGTCCACCACCCGGGCGATCTGGATGGCCACCTCGAACAGCACGCACATGGGCAGCGCCATGAGCAGCATGGTGAACGGGTCCTGGGTCGGGGTGATGAACGCGGCGAACACGATCGTCAGGAAGTAGATCCAGCGGCGGGACGTGGCCAGCACCGCGTAGGACAGCACCCCGATGAGGTTCAGCGCGACCGCGATCAGCGGGACCTCGAAGCTGACGCCGAAGGCCAGCAGCAGGGAGATGACGAAGCCGATGTAGTCCTGAGCGGTGAGCGCGACGACCACACCGTCGCCGGCCAGGCCCAGCAGGAGCCGCAGGCCGGCGGCCAGCGAGATGTAGGCCAGCACCGCGCCGAGGGCGAACAGCGCGCTGGCCGCGACCACGAAGCCCACGCCGTAGCGCTTCTCGTTGCTCTTCAGCCCCGGGGTGAGGAAGCCCCAGACCTGCCAGAGCCAGAAGGGGGCCGACAGCACGATCCCGGCGATGAAGCTGATCTTGAGCCGGATGAGGGCACCGCCGAACACGTCGGTGACCAGCAGTCCGCAGCCCCCCTCGGAGTCGGAGTACCGCAGGTCCTCCGGGAGGTTGCAGTAGGGCGCCCGGATGAAGGTGCCCAACCCGTGCTCGTACCACCAGAACGAGATCGCGGTGGCGATCAGGATGAACAGCAGCGCGACCGCGATCCGGTTGCGCAGCTCCTTGAGGTGCGAGATCAGCGTCATCGTGCCCGCGTCGTCGCGCGGGGCACGACGGCGGCGTCCGAGCCTGCTGCGTCCCCCCTCGGCGGTGCTCACGCCCTGGTGCGGGGGTCGGTCAGCGGGTGCCGTCGACCGGGGTCGACGAGCTGGCCCGGGCGGCGTCGGCGCGGGCGCGGGCCTCGG
>JAOPVM010000453.1 GCA_025966215.1 Klenkia sp. | reverse complement strand
CCTCCTCACGTTCGTCGAAGCTGTTCCACGGCGGGCTGCGCTACCTCGAGCAGTTCGACTTCGGGCTGGTCCGCGAGGCGCTGCACGAGCGTGACCTGGCGGTCAACCGGATCGCCCCGCACCTGGTCAAGCCGGTGCCGTTCCTCTACCCGCTGACCCACCACGTGTGGGAGCGGCCCTACGTCACCGCCGGGCTGGCGCTCTACGACGGGCTGGCCCGGCTCGGCGCGCTGTCCGAGCCCATGCCCGGGCAGAAGCACCTGACCCGCACCGGCGCCCGCCGGCTGTTCCCCGCGCTCAAGCCCGACGCGCTGGTCGGCGCGGTGCGCTACTACGACGCCCAGGCCGACGACGCCCGGCACACCCTCACCGTGGCGCTCACCGCCGCGGCCTACGGCGCGACGGTGCTCAACTCCGCCGAGGTGGTCGGGTTCACCCGGGCCGGCGGCCGGGTTGTGGGCGCCCGGGTGCGGGACGTGGAGACCGGGGCGGAGGTCGACGTCCGCAGCGAGGTGGTGGTCAACGCCACCGGGGTGTGGACCGACGACCTGCAGACGCTGCTCGGCGGCCGGGGCCGCTTCCACGTGCGGGCCAGCAAGGGCGTGCACGTCGTCGTCCCGCGGGACCGGATCAACGGCGAGGCCGGCCTGATCCTGCGCACCGAGAAGTCGGTGCTGTTCGTCATCCCGTGGGGCAGCCTCTGGATCGTCGGGACCACGGACACCGACTGGACGCTGGACAAGGCGCACCCGGCGGCGTCCCGGGCCGACATCGACTACATCCTCGACCACGTCAACGAGGTGCTGACCACCCCGCTGACCCACGAGGACATCTCCGGGGTCTACGCCGGGCTCCGCCCGCTGCTGTCGGGTGAGTCCGAGGACACCAGCCAGCTCTCCCGTGAGCACGCCGTCGCCCGCCCCTCGCCCGGCGTCATCTCCGTCGCCGGCGGCAAGTACACGACCTACCGGCCGATGGCGGCCGACGCGGTGGACGCCGTCGCCGAGGACGTCACCCGGACCATCCCGAAGAGCGTCACCGAGGACGTGCCGCTGGTCGGCGCCGAGGGCTACTTCGCGATGGTCAACTCCCTGGACCGGCTGGCCGACCAGTGGGGCGTGCCGCGCTTCCGCGCCGAGCACCTGCTCAACCGGTACGGCTCGCTCACCCCGGACGTGCTCGAGCTCGCCGCCGACGACCGCTCGCTGCTCGAGCCGGTGCCCGGCGCCGAGGAGTACCTGATGGTCGAGATGGTGTGGGGCGCCGCCCGCGAGGGTGCGCTGCACCTGGACGACCTGCTGGCCCGGCGTACCCGGATCTCGATCGAGACCCCGCACCGCGGCACCGAGTCCGCCGATGCCGTCGCGCACGCCGTCGCCGGGGTGCTGGGCTGGGACGAGGAGCGGATCACCAACGAGGTCGCCTCCTACGCCGCCCGGGTCGAGGCCGAGCGGCGGTCGCAGACCGAGGACAACGACCAGGAGGCCGACGCCGCCCGCGTCGCGGCCCCGGACACCCGGGCCGTGGCCGTCGGTCGCGCCCTCGACTGAGGCCGGGGCTCCGGGGCTGCGCCTGCTGAGCGCCACCGACTGGCGGTTGGAGCAGGCGCTGTCCCGGGACCCGCTGGTCGTGGCCGGCACCTCCGCGGCGCCGGACCTGACCGAGGACGAGGCCCGCGCGCGGGTCGGGCGGCTGCTCGCCCGCCGGGCCGCGGGCACCGGCGACCGGTGGGTGGTGGTCGCGGACGGGTTGGACGTCGGCGTCGTCGGCGCCCGGCTGGAGGACGACGGCTGGGAGCTGGGCTGGGCGCTGCTGCCGGCCGGCCGCGGCCGCGGGCTGGCCCCGGGAGCCGTGCGGCAGGTCGCCGAGACCCTGCTGGCCGGTGGGGCCCACCGGGTGCGCGCTCTGGTGCTGCCCGGCAACGCCGCCTCGCGGCGGGTGGCCTGCCGGGCCGGGTTCGTCCGGGACGGTGTGCTGGACCGGGGCGGACGGCGGCTGCAGGTGTGGTGTCGAGCCCCGGCCGCCCGGGCATGAGTCGGTCCACCCCCTCCGGCAGACCCGGGCACGACGAGCTGCACGCCCTGGGCGGAGACCACCGCCTCCCGCCTGGATCGGCCCGGTCCGGGCAGACTGGTCCGGTGACCGGGGCGCGAGACGACGGACGGGACTGGGACGCGAACCCTCCGGGGGCGGCTCCTCCCGGCGGGGACGGACGTGGGTACGGGTCGGGGGCGACGGCGTACGGCGCCGGGTCGCCGCCCTACGCGCCGGGCGGGCCGCCGCCGGCGTACGCCCCTGTCCCCGAGCCCTGGGGTGCGGCCCCGCAGCAGCAGTGGGGCGCACAGCAGGGGCAGTGGTGGACCCCGCCGGTGGCACCCCTGGCCTGGCCCCAGGGTCCCGCTCGCCCGGCGCAGGGCACCGCGGCCGCGGTGGTGGGGTTCGTCGCCGGCGGGCTCGCGATCCTGTGGGGGCTGGTGGGCATCGTGCTGCTGGCCGGTTCGGACGGCGGCACCGCGACGTGGGTGAGCGTGGTCGTGGGCCTGCCCGCGGGTGCCGCGCTGATCTTCGGCTCGATCCGGCTGCTGGCGGGCACGGACCGCTGGTTCGTCGTCGGCGCCGGGGCCGCCCTGGCCCTCACCGTGCTGCTGCAGGCGGTGGTGAGCGCGGCGTCCTCCTACGGTTCCGCGTCGGGCCAGGCCACCCTGGTCGTCTTCCTGCTCCCGGTGCCGACCGTCGCCGCCGTGCTGGCCGCGCTGCCGCTCGTCGGCGGCTGGGTCGCCGGTCGGCAGGGTGCCGGTCAGCGACAGGACACCCCGCAGGGCCCGTCGCGGGGCTGGTAGCTCGGCCCGACGTGGGTCCGGGGGTGCTCGGAACGGTGGCGGGTCGCCGGCAGCTCGGGCACCGTGGTCTCCACTGGGTGGAGGAGGTCCTCGGTCCGGAGCCCGGGTGGGTGCCCGATGGGTGCCCGATGGGGGTGACCGGGGTGCCGATCCCGAGGGACACGGGCAGGGTGGGCCGATGAGCATCGACGTCGTCGACCTGGTCCGCGAGCTCGTCCGCCGTCCCACGGTCTCCGGGGACCCCCGGCCCCAGCGGGACGTGATGGGCGTGGTCACCGAGGTGCTCCGCGCCCAGGCGCCGCACCTGCAGCGCACCGACGGCGACGACGCCGACCAGCCGTGGACCCTGCTCACCACCCCCACCGACCCCGATCGGCCGCGGCTGCTGTTCGCCTGCCACGTCGACACCGTCCCGGCCGCGGACGCCACGCACTGGCAGCGTGACCCCTTCGGCGCCGACGCCGAGGACGGCCGGGTGTGGGGCCGCGGCGGCTCGGACATGAAGGCCGGCCTGGTGGCCGCGGTCGCCGCGGTCGCCGCGGCCGACCCGCAGACCCCGGTCGGACTGCTGCTCACCAGTGACGAGGAGATCGGTTCGAGGGGCGCCCAGGTGGCCGCCCGCGCCCTGCAGGGCACCCGCACCGGCGCGGTCGTCGTCCCCGAGGCCACCGGCAACGAGGTCGTCCTGGGCCACCGCGGCGCGCTGTGGCTGGCCGTCCGCGCCGCCGGGAAGGCCGCGCACGGCAGCACCCCGCACCTGGGCCACAACGCGGTGCTGGACCTCGTCGCCGTCCTGCAGCGCGCCGGCACCGAGCTGCCGCTGGCCACCGACGCGTTCCTCGGCACCGAGACGTGGAACCCGGGCGTGATCAGCGGCGGGACCGTGCCCAACGTGGTCCCCGACGCCGCCGAGGTCGTCGTCGACATGCGCACCGTGGGGGACGGCGCCGCGCTGCAGGCCTGGTGGCGGGCCCAGCCCGAGGTCGCCGACGTCGAGGTGCGGGTCGACCTGCCCCCGCTGCTCACCCCCGCCGACGACCCGTGGGTGCGGGCCCTGCCGGCGGAGAAGCGGGATCAGCCGGCGACCTACTTCACCGACGGGTCGGTGCTCGGCCCGGTTGCCGACGGAGCGCCGATCGTGGTGTGGGGCCCGGGCACCCCGGCGGTCATGCACGCCCGCGACGAGTACGTCGAGGTCGCCGAGCTCGAGCACGCCGCCCGCACCTTCACCGACGTGGTCGCCCGCTGGGCGATGACTTCCGCTGCGCCCGCCGGTCCGAGAGGGTGACACCCCCACCTCTCGAGGAGATCCGATGACCGCGAACCTGTGCCCCTACCTGAGCTTCGACGGCACCGCCCGGGAGGCGATGGAGACCTACCAGCGCGTGCTGGGCGGCGAGCTGACGGTGAACACCTTCGGCGAGTTCGGCATGGAGGGGCCGACCGCCGACCGCGTCATGCACAGCCAGCTCGACACCCCCGACGGCATCCTGCTGATGGCCTCGGACACCCCGCCCGGGATGGACTTCCAGCGGGCCGCGGGCACGACGGTGTGCATCAGCGGCACCGACACCGAGAAGCTGCGCGGCTGGTGGGCGCAGCTGTCCGAGGGGGGCGAGGTGTCGGTGCCGTTGGAGGAGCAGATGTGGGGCGACGAGTACGGCGCGTGCGTCGACCGGTTCGGCACCCCGTGGATGTTCAACGTCGGGACCCCCGCGCAGGCATGATCGGGGCGTGACCGACGTCGAGCTCCTCCTGCAGCTGGAGGCGCCGGTGCCGCTGGCCGACGAGCTGGCGATGCTCGAGGCCCTGGTGGAGACCGGGGTCCGCCGGATCGAGGTGACCTCCGTCGTCTCCCCGACGGCGGTGCCCGCCCTCGCCGACGCCGACGCGCTCGCCGTCGAGCTGCACCGCTTCGAGGGCGTGCACTTCTCCGCCCTGGTGGCCAACACCGGGGGTGCGCAGCGGGCCGTGGACGCCGGGATCGCCGACCTGGAGTACGTGGTCAGCGCCGCCGACAGCCTCGAGGTGGTCCTCGCGACGGCCTGGGACTGCCCCTTCGACGCACCGCACCGCACCGCACCGCGCCGGACCGCACCGTCGACGTCGCCCGCGCCTCGGTCACCGCCGGCGCCGACCAGCTCTGCCTGGGCGACACCCGCGGCACCGGGCAGGGCAACGCGCTGGCCGCCGTGCAGGCCGGGGTCACCCAGCTGGACTCCTCGGTGGGCGGGCTGGGTGGCTGCCCGTTCGCCCCCGGGGCCAGCGGCACCATCGCCGCCGAGGAGCTCGGGTACTGGCTCGAGGAGTCCGGCGTGCGCACCGGCATCGACCTGAACGCCGTCCTCGCCGCGACCGCCGTCACCCAGCGGGCGGTGGGCCGGGAGCTGCCCAGCTCGCTGTTCCGTGCCGGAGGTCGCAACGCCCCGCGCGGCACGTGGTCCCCCGAGGTGGTGGGATCGCAGGCATGAGCGAGCAGCCCCCGGAGATCGTCGACCCCCGCGTCATGCGTGACGTGCTGGGCCACTTCGCCTCCGGCATCACCATCGTCACCGCGGTCGCCGACGACGGCCCGATCGGGTTCACCTGCCAGTCCTTCAGCTCGCTGTCGCTGGACCCGCCGCTGGTCGCCTTCGCCCCCGCGAGGTCCTCGACCACCTGGCCGCGGCTGCGTGCGGCCGGCCGGTTCTGCGTGAACGTGTTGGCCGACGACCAGGACCGGTTGTCCTCGCAGTTCGCCCGGTCGGGCACCGACAAGTACGCCGGGGTCAGCTGGGAGCCCAGCGCGCACGGTTCCCCGGTGCTGGACGGCGTCGTGGCCTGGATCGACTGCGAGCTGTTCGCCGAGCACGAGGGCGGTGACCACACCATCGTCGTCGGCCGGGTGCTCGACCTCGGTGCGACGGCGGAGAAGACCCCGCTGGTCTTCCACCGCGGCGCCTACGGCCTGCAGAAGAAGGACCACCCAGCCCCCCACCCCTCGCAGGGTGGC
>JAOPVM010000441.1 GCA_025966215.1 Klenkia sp. | reverse complement strand
AGCCGGCCTGCCCCCCGAGGTGGGCCTGCCGCCGGCGGTCACTCCTCCCCCGGTGCGTCAGGACGCCGACCGCACCGGTCGGGTCGACGCGTGGTCCCCGGAGCCGTCCCGCGACCGCGGTGCCTGGGACGAGCTGCACGACGAGCCGGACGACGATCGCGACGAGCAGGACGACTCGCGCACCCGTACGGCCTCCACGTTCGGCCGCGCCGCCGGGCTGACGGTCCTGGGCACCCTCGTGCCGGGCAGCGCGCTGCTCGCCGCGGGGTGGAAGAGGTCCGGTGCCGCCGTCCTCACCGTGTTCGTCCTGCTGCTGGCCGGGCTGGTCTGGCTGGCCACCGCCGGCCAGCGCACCGCCGTCCGGGCCGCCGTCGACCCGGGGCTGCTGCTCGGGGTCATGGTCGGCGTGGGCGTGCTGGCCGCGCTCTGGATCACCGTGGTGGTGCTGGGCTACCGGCTGCTGCTCCCCCGGCGCACCGACCGGGCCCGGCAGGGCGTCGGGGCGGTGCTGGTGCTGCTGCTGGCCGCGGCCGTCGCGGTGCCCGCGGTGACCGTGGTCCAGCTCGCCGGCGCCCAGCGCGACCTGGTCGACACCGTGTTCGCCGACGGCGAGAGCGCCACGGTGGTCGATCCGGCGGACGCGGTGAACCCGTTCGGTGACCAGGAGCGGGTCAACGTGCTGCTGCTCGGCGGAGACGGCGGGGACGGCCGCGAGGGCGTGCGCACCGACACCGTGATCGTGGCCAGCATCGAGACCGCCACCGGCGCGACGACCCTGTTCAGCCTGCCCCGCAACCTCGAGGACCTGCCGTTCCCGGCCGACAGCCCGCTGGGCGAGCTGTTCCCCGACGGCTTCGACGCCGGCAGCGAGAGCGAGAGCCTGCTCAACGCCGTCTACCGCAACGGGCCGGCGCTGTACCCCGACGCCCTCGGCGTCCCCAGCGACAACCCCGGTGCCGACTGGCTCAAGCTCGGCGTCGGGGAGGCCCTGGGCCTGCCGATCGACTTCTACGTGCTGGTCAACCTGGACGGGTTCAGCCAGCTGGTCGACGCCCTGGGCGGCATCACCGTCAACGTCAACTACTACGTGCCGATCGGTGGCGAGCCGAGCCTGAACATCCTGCCCGACGGCTACATCGCCCCGGGGCCCGACCAGACGATGAGCGGCCCGCGCGCGCTGGACTACGCCCGCGGCCGGTTCGGGCTGTCGGACTACCAGCGGATGGACCGCCAGCGCTGCGTGCTGGACGCGATCGTGGCCCGGGCCGACCCGGTCACGCTGCTGACCCGGTACCAGCAGCTGGCCGCGACCACCTCGGACATCGTCAGCACCGACATCCCGCAGAGCGTGCTCGACGACTTCGTCGACCTGGCCTTCCTGGTCAAGGACGCCGGCATCCGCTCGGTGGTCTTCGACGACACGGTCATCACCCCGGCCTACCCGGACTACGACGCGATCGGCCTGCTGGTCCAGCAGGCCCTCGGCACCGCCCCGGCGCCGACCCCCGAGCCGACGACGGCAGCGGAGACGACGACCGCGGCACCGTCGACCTCGGCCGCGCCGACCGAGGAGGCGCCGGTGGACGACGTCAGCGACGCCTGCGCCTACGACCCCGCGGCCGCCCAGGCCGCGCTGGACGCCGGTGAGCCCCCGACCCGGGGCGACTGAACCACCCGTCGTCGGACGATCACCGCTGGTGACGGCCCCCCGAGATGGTCACGCAGCGTGTGCGGACCTGTGCCACGGTCGCAGCGGGGCGGCCCACCGTCCCGGTGCCGAACGGTGAGGACCGACCACGATGACCGTCCACCAGGACCACGCAGGACCGCCCGCGCCGACCGATCCCGCCGACCTGCCCACCCGCAGGGAACGGCGACTGGCCGCTCGCGCCGCCGGCCGGGTGGACGCCCGGGGCCCGCGGACCGGGGAGTTCGCCCTCACCGACGCGGCGTTGGCCGCCCGGGACGCTGCGGGACTGACCGCCGACCTCACCACCACCGGCCGGTGGCGCTGGCTGCAGCGCGAGGCGCAGGTCGGCCGACCGGCCGTGCCCGAGCCGCAGCCGGCCGACACCGCCGTCGCCCCCGCGGGGCGACACCGGACCGACTGAGCTCGCGGGCTCAGGCCTCGATCGGCTGGCCCTCGCGGATCGCCTGCACCAGACCGTCGACCGCGGGGTCGCCGATCAGCAGGTCGTAGGCGACGACCGGGCGGTCGCCGGCGGCCAGCCGCGCGCGCTCGGCGAGCTTGCCGTGGGTGAGCACCACGTCGGCGTCGGCCGGCAGGGCGTCGACCGGGCTGTGCGAGACGACCACCTGGGGGGACAGGTGCTTGCGCAGCTGGGAGCTCATCAGCACGCTGCTGGCCATCCCGGCGTCACAGGCGATGACCAGCTTGCGGACGGCGGCGCCGTCGATGCTCGGCATGAGAGGGAGAACTCCAAGATCAAGAAGAGTGTTAACGCTCACACTACCTGGTCGTCATGACGATCTGACGCCCAGCCCGACCAGTCCGGGTGAGCTGAACACCCCGCGCGGGTCCCACGTCTGGAACAGGTCGCGGGCCTCGGCCAGCCGCGGCACCACCCGCTCGAGCTCGGCGGCACCCAGGTGGTGCGCCTTGCCCCAGTGCGGGCGGGCCCCGAACTCGCGCAGCGCGTCCTCGACCAGGGGCAGGGCCTCGTCCCGGGCGGCGGCGGTCCTGCGCCAGGTGAAGTGCACCGCCAGGGAGTCCCGGCCGTGCGCGGCGGACAGCCACAGCCCGTCGGCGGCCACGGTGCGCAGCTCGCTGACCACCAGGTGCTCGCGGATCCGGTCGCCCAGCGCGGCGACGGCGGCGATCGCGGCACCGGCGTCGGCCCGGTCGACGAAGAACTCGGACTGGATCTCCTCGCCGCTGCTCGGGGTCGCGTCGTCCCGGAAGTGTGGCAACCGCTCGTGCCACGGGCCGGGCACGCCGCCCTGCTCGGTCACGTTCCCCCGGATCTCGTCGGTGATGCCGTCGCGCGAGACCGGGTCGCGCGGCGCCCCCAGCAGGGCGTCCGGTACGTCGGCGGGCCACCGGGTCTTCACCCAGGCGTCGGCCCGGCCGTCCCAGCGGGTGAAGACGCTGACGCTGGTGCCCGCGCCGGTCACCGCCGCCGGGTCCTCGACCACCGCGGCCAGCGCCAGGTCGCGGTAGACGTCCTGGCGCACCCCGTAGCTGGGCTGGGTCTCCAGCCGCAGCCGGACGACGACGCCGATCGAGCCCAGGGCGACGAGCAGGCCGGCACCGTCCGCGTCGTCCCGGCGGACCGTGCGCAGCTCCCCGTCGGCGTCCACCAGCTCGACCTCCCGGACGGCGGTGGCCAGCACGCCCAGGGCGTCACCCGACCCGTGCGTGCCGGTCGCCACCGCGCCGCCCACCGAGATGTGCGGCAGCGAGCCCAGGTTGTGCAGCCCCCGGCCGTGCTGGTGCAGCTCGCGGGCCAGTGCGCCGTACGTCGTCCCCGCGGTGACCCAGACGGTGCCGTCCTCGCGGACCTGCACGTCGTCGGGCAGCGCGGTCAGGTCCAGCAGCACGCCGGGGCTCTCGGCCAGCCCGTTGAACGTGTGCCGGGTGCCCAGCGCCCGCACGTGGGTGGCCTCCCGGACCGCCGTCCGCACCGCGTCGACGTCGGCCGGGCGGACCACCGGGGCCCGGAAGACGTACGTGCCCGCCCAGTCGGTCTCCACGGCGCCGACGGTAGGTCAGCGGTCCCACGGGTGCCCGCGGTCACTGCCCCTGGGGCCGGCGGCCTGGCACAGTGCGCCCATGACAGCCTCGACGACGCGGCCCGCCCCCACCTCGCTGCACGTGAAGCCCGGCACGGAGTGGGCCTCGGTCCTCGGCCGCGCAGCCGCCCGCACCCCGGAGGCCTTCGGCGCCGACCGGTTGCACAACCTGGTCGACGGCACCTGGCGCCCGATCGGCGACCCGGAGACGCTCGTCTCCCCGGTGGACGGGTCGAGGCTGACCGGGTTGCCGAAGGTGTCGGCGGGCGAGGCCCAGCACGCGGTGCTGGCATCGGCCGCCGCGCACCGGGGGTGGGCCGGCACGCCGGTGGCCGAGCGGAAGGCCCGGGTCACCGCGGCGGTCGAGGCGATGGCCGACGCCCGGGACGACCTGGCGCTGCTGCTCGCCTGGGAGATCGGCAAGCCGTGGAAGCTGGCCTGTGCCGACGTCGACCGGGCCCTGGACGGCGTCCGCTGGTACGTCGAGGAGATCGACGGGATGCTCGGCGACCGCACGCCGCTGGACGGCCCGGTGTCCAACATCGCCAGCTGGAACTACCCGATGTCGGTGCTGGTGCACGCCGAGCTGGTGCAGCTGCGGGCCGGCAACGCGGTCATCGCCAAGACGCCGTCCCAGGGCGGGGCGACCTGCCTGACGCTCGCGCACGCGCTGATGGCCCGGGAGGGCCTGCCGGTGACGCTGCTGTCCGGCGGCGGGGCCGAGCTGTCCAGCGTGCTGGTCCGCTCACCGGAGATCGGTGCGTTGGCCTTCGTCGGCGGCCGGTCCAACGGCGGGAAGGTCGCTGCCGGGCTGCTGGACACCGGCAAGCGGCACATGCTCGAGCAGGAGGGCCTCAACGCCTGGGGCATCTGGGACTTCTCCGACTGGGACGGCCTGGCCGCGCACCTGAAGAAGGGCTTCGAGTACGGCAAGCAGCGGTGCACCGCCTACCCCCGCTACGTCGTCCAGCGCGAACTCGTGGACCAGTTCCTGGCCACCTACCTGCCCGTCGTCCAGTCGCTGCGGTTCGGGCACCCGCTGGCCGTCGAGCACGACGACGACGAGCTGCCCACCCTGGACTTCGGGCCGGTGATCAGCGCGGGCAAGGCCACGGAGCTGCGCGACCGGGTCTCCGACGCCATGCACCGCGGCGCGGTCCCGCTCTGGCGTGGGTCGCTGGCCGACGGCCGGTTCATCGCCGGGCAGGACACCTCGGCCTACGTCGCCCCGGCGGCACTGCTGTCCCCCGGCGGCGCCAGCGCGTTGATGCACTCCGAGCCCTTCGGGCCGGTGGACACCATCGTCGTGGTGGACAGCGAGGCCGAGCTGCTGGCCCAGATGAACGCCTCCAACGGCGCCCTCGTGGCGTCGCTGGCCTGCGACGACGAGGAGAAGGCGCACCGGCTGGCCCGCGAGGTGCAGGCGTTCAAGGTCGGGGTGAACAAGCCGCGCTCCCGCGGTGACCGGTCCGAGCCGTTCGGCGGCCGCGGCGCGTCCTGGCTGGGCTGCTTCGTCGGTGGCGAGCTGCTGGTCCAGGCGGTCACCCAGGGCCCGGCGGGCGAGCTGCTCCACGGCAACTTCCCCGAGCACTCGCGCTACCCCGCCTCGATCTGAGGCGGCCCCCGCCCCTCAGCGCCGGGGAGGGGCGGGGTCCATGCCGGCGGTGGAGCTGTCGAACAGGGCGGCGAAGCGACGCCGGTCGGTGGCGGTCCAGCCGGTCATCACCGACTGGCCTGCCTGTGCCCCGTGCTCCACGACCGCGGCCCTCACCCGCTCCCCCGCCGCGCCGGCGGTCAGCAGCACCACCCGGCCGTCGTCGGGGTCCGGGGTGCGGACGACGAGGCCGCGCTCCTCGAGCCGGCGCAGCTGGACGGTGATCGTCGAGCGGTCCACGCCCTGCCAGCCGGCCAGGTCGGTGGCCCGCCCCGGTCCGAACCGGGCTCTGTGACCTACCGGTCGGTGCGGTCCCGCACCGCGGCGTAGCGCTCCCGGACCGCCGGCGTCGGCTCGGCCTCCACCCGCCGGGTTCCGGCGGCGGCCCACTCCGGGAGCTTGCCGGTCAGCGCCCAGGCGGCCTGCCGGGCAGCGCCGTCGGCGACGGCCTCCCCCGGTTCGGGCACCAGCACCGGCCGGCCGAACACCGCGGGCGCGATCTCCTGCACCGCGCGGGACCGTGCTCCCCCACCGACCAGCAGCACCCGCTCGACAGCGGCACCCTGACCCCCCAGCGCCTCGATCCCGTCGGCCAGTCCGCAGAGCAGTCCCTCCACCGCGGCCCGGGCCCAGTGCGCCGGGGTCGAGGTGTGCAGCGTCAGTCCGTGCACCGAGCCGGTGGCGTGCGGCAGGTCCGGCGTCCGCTCCCCCTCCAGGTAGGGCACCAGCACCAGCCCGTCGGCGCCGGCCGGGGCCTGCAGCGCCAGCTCGGCGAGCTCGTCCAGGGACACCCGCAGCATCGCGGCTGCGGCGTCCAGCACCCGGGCGGCGTTGAGCGTGCAGACCAGCGGCAGGTGCCGGCCGGTGGCGTCGGCGAACCCGGCCACGATGCCGCTGGGGTCCGCCGCCGCGGCGTCGGACACCGCCGTGACCACCCCCGACGTCCCGATCGAGACGAGGACGTCACCGGCCCGGGCGCCCAGCCCGAGCGCGGCGGCCGCGTTGTCCCCGGCCCCGGCGCCCAGGGCCACTCCCCCGTGCCGGCCGACCACCTCGGCCGGGCCGGCCACCCGC
>JAOPVM010000420.1 GCA_025966215.1 Klenkia sp. | reverse complement strand
CTGCTCGGCACCCCGCCGACCTGGTACAAGAGCGACAACTACCGGTCCCGGGTGGTGCACGAGCCGCGGGCCGTGCTGCGGGAGTTCGGGACGGTGGTCCCCGAGGACGTCACGGTCCGGGTGCACGACTCGAACGCGGACATGCGCTACGTGGTGGTGCCGATGCGCCCGGCGGGGACCGAGGGCTGGAGCGAGGACCAGCTCGCCGCCATCCTCAGCCGCGACACCCTCGTCGGGGTGGCCCTCCCGAGCGTCTGACACACCCCGGGCCGGGTGCTCGCTGGCCTCCTGGTCCCGACGCCGGTCGAGAGAAGAGAGGCCGAGGTTCTCGGTCTGCGTCTGTGGCGGACGGCCCTGTCGCGACGACAGGGCCGTCTGCCGCAGTCGACGGCGCGCACCGCGTCCGGCGCTGCTGAACTCGCCGTCGTGAACGTCCTCGCCGCCCTCGGCTACGTCGTGCGCTCCGGCCAACTCCTGGGACAGGCGCTGCCGCGGTGCCGCCGAGGAACGCCGCGTCGGGACGCGCTTCCGGGACGCCTAAGATGATGGAATGCGCGGAAAGGTGACCGATGGCGCCCCCGCGTATCCGATCTCATCCGTCGACAACGCGCTCCGTCTTCTGCTGATGCTCCGTGACCAGCCGCGATTGCGACTGACGGGGATCGCCACGGCTTTGGACATCGCGCCGTCCACGGCTCACCGGTTGCTCGCGATGTTGGTCCACCACGGCTTCCTGCGGCAGGACGAGGGGATGTACGTCGCCGGCACGGCGCTGCTCGACCTCGGGTTTGCTGCGGTGCGCAACCTCGACGTCCGCACCCTCGCCCGCCCGATCCTCGCAGATCTGGCGAGGAAGACCGGCGAGACAGTTCACATGAGCCATCTGGAGGGCAGCAAGATCCGGTATCTGGCTGCTGCCGAGAGTGGCCAGAACCTACGGGTGGCCGACCGGACTGGACAGGTGCTCCCCGCTTACCAGCGAGCTACGGGCAAGGCGATCCTTGCGTCCTTCACCGCAAGTGAGCTCGACGAGGTCCTCGCGCTGCACCAGGTCGACACCGGCGAGCAGCTCGGCCCTGCCGACCGTGAGCGTCTCGACGCTGAACTGGCCGAGATCAGGGAACGTGGACACGCCACCCACCGCCAGGTGGCCGAGGACATCGTCTCGGTGGCGGTGGGAGTACGCGGCCCTCGGGGTTCCACCATCGCCGCCCTCAATGCCTCCGCGCCCTCCAGCCGGATGACGGCGGAGCGGCAGGCTGCCGTGGTCCGCGCGCTCCACGCAGCGGCTGCTGAGCTCGAGGATGCGCTCACGACCGTCGGGCGCACGTAGGGCGAACTGACCCGGGACGGTGTCCGGAGCGGGATCCGCGATGGCACGGCCACTGGCGACGGCTCGCCGAACCGAGTGCCACCGTGGCGGGGGTTGCTCGCCGTCCGGACCGCACGGACGCCCCGACCGGCGACGTCGAGCAGGCCTGTGGCAGCGCCATCCTCGTCGCCGCGGACGTTGGCATCCGCGACCAGGCCCGGCGGGAGGCCATCGGTGAGCGAGCGAGGTGTTGGACCTGCGCAACGTCCCGATCAGCTGTTCGCGCCGGTGGCGCGCTTGGCGCGGCTGGGCTGCACCCGCATCGGCTCGCCGGGCATCTTCGGGTAGTCCGGCGGGAAGGGCAGCTCGCCACCGGGCAGGGTCTCCCAGAGCTCCAGCAGCGGTGCGAGGTCGTGGGCGACGTCGTCGACGTCGGCCCACGGGTCGCCCTCACCCAGCCGGTCGGGCACCGTCGTGAGGTTCAGCGTCGCCGGGTCGGCCAGCCCGGCCAGGTCGGCCCAGCTCAGCGGGGTGCTGACGGGGGCACCCGGTCGGGCCCGCAGGCTCCAGGCACCGGCGATCGTGCGGTCGCGGTTGTTCTGGTTGAAGTCGACGAACACCCGCTCGCCGCGCTCCTCCTTCCACCAGGCGGTGGTGACGCCGTCGTCCCGGCGTTCGAGCTCGCGCCCCAGGCCGATGGCGGCGTGCCGGACGTCCTCGAAGGAGTGCTCGGGGCGGATCCGGACGTAGACGTGCACGCCCCGGTTGCCGCTGGTCTTGGCGTACCCGCGAAGACCCAGCTCGGCCAGCAGCTCCCGGGTGGTCTCGGCGACCCGGCGGACGTCGGCGAAGGTGCAGCCCGGCTGGGGGTCGAGGTCGATCCGCAGCTCGTCGGGGTGGTCGACGTCGGGACGACGCACCGGCCACGGGTGGAAGGTCAGCGTCCCCATCTGCGCGGCCCACACCAGCTCTGCGGTCGAGGTGGGACAGAGCTCGTCGGCCGTTCGCCCGCTGGGGAAGGTGATCCGCGCGGTCCCGACCCAGTCGGGGGCGCCCTTGGGCAGCCGCTTCTGGTAGAAGCCGTCGGCATCGGGGTCGCGGGGGCCGGTGGCCAGCCGCATGCCCTCGCGCCAGCCGCCGGGCCAGCGCTCCATGGCCGTGGGGCGGTCACCCAGCGCCCGGAGCATCGGCTCGCCGACCGCGACCAGGTACTCGCAGACCTGCAGCTTGGTGACCGCCGGGGTGGTGTCGGTGGCGTCGTAGACCACCCGGCCCGGGCTGGACACCCGTACCTCGTGCCCGTCGACGGTCAGGACGACGGCGTCCTTGCTGCTGGCCACCCCGGAGACCCTAGGCGCTCAGGCGGTGCAGATCAGGCGGTGCAGATCAGGCGGCGCATCAGGCGGGGCAGGTCAGACCGTCCAGCGGGGCGACCAGGTCGACGAGGTAGCTGTTCACCGCGTCGGTCACGCACTGGGTCTGCGGGTAGGCGGTGTGCCCGGAGCCCTGCCAGGTCAACAGCACCCCGGAGGTGAGGTCCTCGGCCATGTCGAGGGCCCCGGGCAGCGGGGTCACCGGGTCGCCCTGCGTGCCGACCACCAGGATCGGCGCGGCGCCCTCGGCGGTCCGGTCGGGCAGCGGGGTGCGCGGGGCCTCCCACGGGGTGCAGGTGTAGAGACCCAGGGCGGCGTCCGCGCCGAACAGCGGGTACGTGGTGTTCCACTCCGCGACCAGGGCGCGGACCTCGTCGGCCGCGTGGCTCTCCTCGGTGTCCGAGCAGCTCACGGTGAGGTTGGCGTCGATGGTGTTGGTGTAGGTGCCGTCCTCGCTGCGACCGGTGAAGGTGTCGGCCAGGGTCAGCACCCCGGCTGCGTCCCCGGTCTGCGCGGCGGCCAGCGACTGGGCCAGCTGAGGCCAGGCGGCCGGGGTGTAGAGCGCCGAGCGGACGGCGGCCAGCACCAGCCCGGGGGTGGCCTGGCGGGTCTCGCCCTCCCGGCTGCTGGGGATCGGGGTCGTGCCGGCCTGGGTCAGCAGGTCACCGAGGAACGTGCGCGGGTCGGCGCCGACCGGGCAGCCGCTCACCAGGGCCACGCAGTTGGCGGCGAAGGCGTCGAACGAGGCCTCGAAGCCGGCGGCCTGGGCCTCGGCGGCCTCCTCGCGGTCGGCGTCGGGGTCGACCGCGCCGTCGAGCACCATGGCCCGGACGCCCTCGGGGAACAGCTCGGCGTAGGTGGAGCCCAGCGTGGTGCCGTAGCTGTAGCCCAGGTAGGTCAGCTGCTCGTCACCGATCGACTCCCGGACGACGTCCAGGTCGCGGGCGGAGTCCACGGTGGAGAAGGCGCCCAGGCCCTCGCCGTACTCCTCCGCGCACCCGGCGGCGACGTCGTCGGCGAGGGCGAAGGCGTCGTCGAGCTGGGCTGCCGTGGTCGGCCGCGGCTCAGCGGCGCTGAGCTCGTCCTTCGTGGTGTCGGAGATGCACTCCACGGGCTGGGAGAGCCCGACCCCGCGCGGGTCGACGCCGACGACGTCGAAGCGGCCGAGCACCGCGTCGGGCAGGGTCAGCGCGGACTGCACGGCGGCGTCGGTGGCCGAGAGCCCGGGGCCGCCGGGGTTGACGACCAGGGAGCCGATCCGGTCGGCCTGGGTGCCCGAGACCGCGCGGACGGCGAACAGCGACAGGCTGGGGCCGGTCGGGTCGTCGTAGCTCAGCGGCACCGCGATCTGCCCGCAGGAGAAGGTCAGCGGTCGGTCGGCGCCGGGTCTCCCGGCGATGATCGGGGCGATCTGGGTGGTGCAGTCCTCCCACGCGACCGGCTCGACCGGGGCCTGCGTGGGGGTCGCCGAGGTGGCCGTGGCCGTGGCGGCGGCGTCGGTCCCCTCGCCGGAGGTGCAGGCCGACAGCACCATCAGGACGGCGGCGAGCACCGCCAGGAGGACGGCGGGGCGGCGCGCAGGAGCAGTCACGGTCCATCAGCGTAGGAGGGGCGCCCGTGTCCCGCCCGTCACACCCGTCCCAGATGCCCCTGGCTCAGCCGCCGAGGACCTCGGCCAGGTCGTAGCGGACCGGCGTGTCGAGCTGGTCGTACGTGCAGTCGGCGGCGTCCTTGTCCGGGCGCCAGCGCTGGAACTGGCCGGTGTGCCGGAGTCGGCTGCCCTCGAGCTGGTCGTACCGGATCTCCACCACCAGCTCGGGCCGCAGCGGCACCCACGAGAGGTCCTTCCCGCTGTTCCACCGGCTGGCCGCCCCGGGCATCCGGCGCTCGCCGTCGGCCTCCACCTGGGCGTTCGCCCAGTCCTGCCAGGGGTGCCCGGACAGCGCGTCGGCCCGGTACGGGTCGAGCTCGGCGACCAGCTCCCCGCGGCGCTTCGTGGTGAACGAGGCCGCCACCCCGATGTGCTGCAGCCGGCCGTCGGTGTCGTACAACCCGAGGAGGAGCGAGCCGACCAGGGGCTGCTCGGCCGTGGTCGTCTTGTGCCAGCGGAACCCGGCCAGCACGCAGTCCGCCGTCCGGACGTGCTTGACCTTGGTCATCAGCCGCTGGTCGGGCTCGTAGGCCTGGTCGCCGCGCTTGGCGACGACGCCGTCCAGGCCGGCGCCCTCGAACTCCTCGAACCAGCGCTGCGCGACCTCGGCGTCGGAGGTGATCGTGGAGACGTGCACCGGCGCCCGGGCACCGGCCAGCGCCTCGCGCAGCCGGGCCTGCCGGTCGGCGAACGGGGTGGCCAGCAGCGACTCCCCGCCCAGGGCGAGCAGGTCGAAGGCGACGAAGGACGCCGGGGTCTCCTCGGCCAGCCTGGTCACCCGGGAGGCGGCGGGGTGGATGCGCTGCAGCAGCGACTCGAAGTGCAGCCGGTCCCCGCGCGGGACGACGATCTCGCCGTCCACCACGCACCTGTCCGGGAGCTGGGCCCTGGCGGCTGCCACCACGTCGGGGAAGTAGCGGGTCAGCGGCTTCTCGTTGCGGCTGCCGAGCTCGACCTCGTCGCCGTCCTTGAACACGATGCAGCGGAACCCGTCCCACTTGGGCTCGTAGAACCAGCCCTCCCCGGTGGGGATCGTCTTCGCGGCCTTGGCGAGCATCGGCTTGACCGGGGGAGCGACGGGCAGGTCCATGCGCGGAGTCTGGCAGTCAGCCGCGCAGCGCGTACCGGGTGAGCAGGACGCCGTCCTCCTCCAGCAGCCCGACCAGCTCGGCGTGGGCCGGGACGGGCAGGCCGTGCTCGCCGAGGACGCCGGGGGCGCCCCCGGTGAGCAGCGGGGCCAGCGTCAGGCACAGCTCGTCGACCACCCCGGCGGCCACGGCCGAACCGAACAGCGACGGGCCGCCCTCGCAGAGCACCTGGGTCAGGCCGCGCTCGGCCAGGGCGTCCAGGGCGGCGCGCAGGTCGACGTCGTCGTCCCCGCACACCTGCACCTGCACCCCGGCCGCGGCCAGCGCGTCCCGGCGGGCGGGGTCGCTGGCGGCGCACGTGACCAGGTGGGTGGGGGAGACCGCGTCGGTGACCAGCCGGTCGTCGACCGCCAGCGAGGCCCGTCGGCTGACGACGACGACCGGGGCGGTGGCCGGTCGGCCGAGCTCGGCGCGGATGCGGCCGACCGGGGAGTCCGGGGACAGCGGCCGGTAGCCCTCCGCGGCCGCGGTGCCGTGCCCGACCAGGACGGCGTCG
>JAOPVM010000077.1 GCA_025966215.1 Klenkia sp. | reverse complement strand
CGACGAGGCCGACCTCACCCGGTGGCGGGCGGTCGACGACGAGGAGCGCGAGGGCCTCCTCTCGTGGGACACGGCCATGAACGGCGCCTCCTGGTCCGCGCACGACTCCCGACGCACGAGGGCACTGGCCACCGCTCAGCTGCTCGCCGTCGGGGCCTTCGTCGACGCCGGGTTCACCCCCGCCGACGGTGCCCGCGGGGTGTGGAACGCCGTTGCCGGCTGCGTGCAGGGCCTGGCGATGGCCGACCTGCTCGACGGGACCTCGCTGGAGCTGCTCAGTGCCCCCTGGGTGCTCGCACACGGCGACTGGCCCCCCGGCGGCAGCGCCGCCGGAGTGCCCGTCCAGGACCACCCGCACGGGTGAACGCACCGGCTCAACACGGTCCAGGGCGTGCCGAAACACCACTGTGTCCCCCGCCGGGGGGACCGCGACCAGAGAGCAGAGGCCCCGTGGCTCCGATCAGGGTGCTGGTGGTCGACGACTCGGTCGTCGTCCGCAAGCTCGTCACCGACGTGCTCTCCGCCGACCCGGCCATCGAGGTCGTCGGCACCGCGGTCAACGGGCGGGCGGCACTGGCCAAGCTCGAGACGCTGCGCCCCGACCTGGTCACGATGGACATCGAGATGCCCGAGCTGGACGGCATCGGCGCGGTCATCGCGATCCGGGCCGCGGGCAACCGGGTCCCGATCGTCATGTTCTCCACGCTCACCGAGCGCGGCGCCTCGGCCACCCTGGACGCCCTCGCCGCCGGTGCCGACGACTACGTCACCAAGCCGGCCAACGTGGGCAGCGTCGGGCAGTCGATGGACAGCGTCCGCCAGCAGCTGGTGCCCCGGATCAAGGCGCTGACCGGACGGCGGGTCGGCCCGGTGCTCCCCCCGCCCCACCCGGCGGCCCCGGCCGCGCCCGCCCCGGCGCGCACCGGCCTCCGGCGCACCCCGGCCGTGCTGGTCATCGGCTCCTCCACCGGCGGCCCGGACGCCCTCACCAAGGTGCTGCCCCGGCTGCCGGCCGACCTCGCCGTCCCGGTGCTGGTCGTCCAGCACATGCCGCCGGTCTTCACCGCCCAGTTCGCCGCCCGGCTCGACCGGTTGAGCCCGCTCAGTGTGGTGGAGGCCGTGGCCGGCACCCCGCTGCGCCCGGGCACCGTGCACGTCGCCCCCGGGGACGTCCACCTCACCGTCTCCTCCGTCGGCGGGCTGCGCCGCACCGCACTGGACCGGGGCGACCCGGTGAACTTCTGCCGGCCCGCCGTCGACGTGCTGTTCCGTTCCGCGGTCGCCGCCTACGACGGTGCCGTGCTGGCCGTCGTCCTCACCGGGATGGGCCACGACGGCCGGGACGGGGCCGCGCTGGTGCGCGAGGCCGGGGGCACCGTGCTCGCCCAGGACCAGGCCACCTCCGTGGTCTGGGGCATGCCGGGCGCGGTCGCCCAGGCCGGGCTGGCCGAGGAGGTGCTGCCGCTGGACCGGGTCGCCGACGCCGTGCTGCGCCGGCTGCCGTCCCGCCGTCCCAGCCTGTCGGGGATGTCCGCGTGAGCACCGCCCTCGCCCCGACCGCCTTCGACTGGGTCTGCCAGCTCGTCCGCCGGGAGTCGGCCATCGTGCTGGCCCCGGGCAAGGAGTACCTGGTGGAGGCCCGGCTGCTGCCGGTCGCCCGCTCGCTGGGCCTGGCCGGCGTCGCCGAGCTGGTCGACCGGGTCCGGGCCCGCCCCGACCCGGCGCTGAGCCGCCGGATCGTCGAGGCGCTCACCACGAACGAGACGTCGTGGTTCCGGGACGGTGACCCGTTCACCGCGCTCACCTCGACCGTCGTCCCCGCCCTGCAGGCCGCCCGCCGGCCCGGCGAGGTGCTGCGCATCTGGTCGGCGGCCTGCTCCAGCGGCCAGGAGGCCTACACCGTCGCGATGCTGCTGGCCGACACGCTGCCCGGGGCCGCCGGGCGGGTGAAGATCACCGCCACCGACCTGTCCCGGGAGATGGTGGCGCGCACCCGGGCCGGCCTGTTCAGCCAGCTCGAGGTCAACCGCGGGCTGCCCGCCTCGATGCTGGTCCGGCACTTCAGCCGGGTCGGCACCGAGTGGGAGGTCGCTCCGGCGCTGCGCGCGATGGTCACCGCCAGTGAGCTGAACCTGGCCGCGCCGCTGCCCCGGCTGGGGCCCTTCGACGTCGTGTACCTGCGCAACGTCCTCATCTACTTCGACCCCGCGACGAAGCGGGACGTCCTCCAGCGGGTGCGTCGCCTGATGCGCCCGGACGGCTGGCTCTTCCTGGGCGCAGCCGAGACGACCCTCGGGGTCGACGACACCTGGGAGCGGGTCCCCTGCGGCCGCGGCTCTGCCTACCGCCCGACGAGAGGGGCATGAGATGCGAGCGCTGGTGATCGACGACTCCCGTGCGATGCGCCGGATCGTCGGCTCGATCCTGGAGGGCTTCGGGTACCAGACCCGACCCGCCGGTCACGGCCGGGAGGCCCTCGACGTCCTCGAGGAGAGCTGGATCCCCGACCTGGCCTGCATCGACTGGAACATGCCGGTGATGGACGGGCTGCAGTTCGTCTCCGCCGTCCGGGCGAACCCGGCCTGGCGGCAGGTGACGCTGATGATGGTCACCACCGAGAGCGAGCACGGCCAGATCGTCCGCGCGCTGGCCGCCGGCGCCCACGAGTACGTGATCAAGCCGTTCACCGCCGACGCGATCGCCGACAAGCTCGCGCTGCTGGGCCTGCTGCCGCAGGGTGTCCCGGCGTGAGCACGCCGATCGCCACCCTGCTCGACGACGAGACGGTGTCCGCCGTCGCCGCCGAGGTCTGGAGCGCCCTCGTCGGGGCGGACGAGGTGCTCGTCCCCGGGCGGGGACCGGTCGCCGAGGGCCGCAGCGCCTGGGTGGGCGTCGAGGGCCCGTGGTCCGGGCTGGTCGTGCTGACCTGCTCGACCACGGCCACCGACGACCTCACCCGTGCGGTGCTGCAGCTGGCACCGACCGAGGAGCTCGAGGCCGACGACGTCGACGACGTGCTCCGCGAGCTGGCCAACATCCTGGGCGGCAACGTCAAGTCGCTGCTCCCCGGCCCGTCGACGCTGGGCCTGCCGCAGACCGGCACGCCCCCGCACCCGGGCAGCGACGTCCGACCGGTCGGCGCCACCTGGCGCGGCCACCCGCTCACCATCACCGTCCAGGGCGCCACGGAGGCCCCTGCACAGCACCCCACCACGGAGGTCACGTCATGAAGATCCTGGTCGTCGACGACAGCCGTGTCATGCGGCAGATCGTCATCCGCACCCTGCGCCAGGCCGGCTGGGACGACGTCGACGTCGTCGAGGCGGTCGACGGGGCCGACGCCCTGGTCAAGATCGCCCAGGAGTCCCCCGACCTCGTGCTCTCGGACTGGAACATGCCCGAGATGACCGGCATCGACTGCCTGCGCGAGCTGCGCGCCCACGGGTCGGCGGTGCCGTTCGGCTTCGTCACCTCGGAGGGCTCCCCGGAGATGCGGGAGACCGCCGCCGAGGCCGGCGCGCTGTTCCTCATCGCCAAGCCGTTCACCGCCGACACCTTCCGTGACCAGCTCGGGGCGGTGCTGGCGTGACCGCCGTGCTGCCCACCGCGCTGCCCACCCCCAAGGACGTCCGCGACCTGCTCGAGGGCCTGCTCGGCCGGGACGTGTCCGTGGCCCCCGGTGCCCCGGTCACCCCGACGCCGTCCCGGCCGGCCGCGGTCGCCGTCTACGTCGACCCGGCGTCGGTGCTGACCGCGGTCTGCCTGGTCGACCTGCCGCTGGCGGCCTGGTGCGCCGGCGCGCTGGCCCTGCTGCCCAAGGGCGGTCTGGAGGACGCCGTCGAGGAGGGCGAGCTGTCGGACATGCACCTCGAGGTGCTGCACGAGGTGGTGAACGTGGCCGCAGCGCTGCTCAACGCCGGCGGGGTCACGCACTCCAAGCTGGACCGGCTGTTCGCCCCGGGGCAGGCGCTGCCGAACGACGTGGCCGTGCTGACCGCCTCCACGAACCGGCTGGACCTGGCCGTCACGATCGCCGGCTACGGCCCGGGTGCGCTCTCGGTCGTCCTGGCCTGACCGGTCGGCAGCCCCAGCTCCCTCGTCCCCCCGGCGCACGATCCGCCGTGCAGCCCCGTGCAGCCCCGTGCCGCCGCTGCGGACGACCCGCCACCCGCTCAGCAGCACCCCGTCGGCCGGGGTCGGCCAGCTGACCGGGACCGTGCGGACCCCAGCGCCGGCGTCGAG
>JAOPVM010000342.1 GCA_025966215.1 Klenkia sp. | reverse complement strand
TTCCCCGAGGCCGAGGACGCGGTCAACGAGTACCCGATCGCCACCCTCGCCGCGGCCCCGAACCCGGACGCGGCCCAGGCCTTCATCGACCTGGTGGAGTCCGACGCCGGCCAGCAGGCGCTCACCGACGCCGGCTTCCGCAGCCCCGGCGCCTGAGCCTGAGCAGCACCGCCGCCCCGCCCCGGAGCCGACGACGGCCCCGGGGCGCGGGCGTGCCCGCGCCGCTGCTCGTCCCGGCGTTGATCGGGGTGGTCTTCCTCGTCCTGCCGCTGGTCGGCCTGCTGGCCCGGGCGCCGTGGTCGCAGCTGCCCAGCTCGCTGGCCGAGCCGCAGATCGGTCAGGCGCTGCGGCTCTCGCTCGTGTCGGCGACCCTGGCGACCCTGCTCTCCCTGGTCCTCGGCGTCCCGCTGGCCTGGGTGCTGGCCCGCTCCACGATCCGTGGCCGCTCGGTGCTGCGGGCGCTGGTGACGGTGCCGCTGGTGCTCCCGCCGGTGGTCGGCGGCGTCGCGCTGTTCCTGGTGCTGGGCCGGCAGGGCCTGGTCGGCCGCTGGCTCTACGAGACCTTCGACTACACGATCCCGTTCACCACCACGGCGGTCGTCATCGCCGAGACCTTCGTGGCGATGCCGTTCCTGGTGATCACCGTGGAGGGGGCGCTGCGGGCCGCCGACGCCCGGTTCGAGGACGCGGCCGCCACGCTGGGCGCCGACCGGTGGACGACGTTCCGCCGGGTCACCCTGCCGCTGGTGCTGCCCGGGGTCGCCGCCGGCGCGGTGCTCTGCTGGGCCCGGGCGCTGGGGGAGTTCGGCGCCACGATCACCTTCGCCGGCAACTTCCCGGGGACGACGCAGACCATGCCGCTGGCGGTCTACCTGGCCCTGCAGTCCGACCCGGAGGCCGCGATCGTGCTGTCCCTGGTGCTGCTGGGCGTCTCGCTGGCCACCCTGCTGCTGCTGCGCGACCGGTGGCTGGGCCGGTCGGGGACCCCGGCGGCATGAGCCTGCGCGCGCACGTCGTCGTCCAGCGGGGGGCGTTGCTGGTCGACGTCGACCTGACCGTCGCCGACGGCGAGGTGCTGGCGGTGCTCGGCCCCAACGGGGCGGGCAAGTCCACCGTGCTGCGGGTGCTGGCCGGGCTGCTGGCCCCCGACGGCGGCCGGGTGGCGATCGACGTCCCGGGCGGCGAGCTGGTGTGGGACGACGAGGACCGGCACGTGCCCGCCCACGAGCGGCCGCTGGGCATGGTCTTCCAGGACCACCTGCTCTTCCCGCACCTGAGCGTCACCGACAACGTCGCCTTCGGGCTGCGCACCCGCGGAGCGCGCAAGGCCCACGCCCGGACGACGGCGCAGGACTGGCTGGCCCGGGTCGGGCTGGAGGGGTTCGGCGACCGGCGGCCCACCCAGCTCTCGGGTGGCCAGGCCCAGCGGGCCGCCCTGGCCCGGGCGCTGGTGGGGGAGCCCCGGCTGCTGCTGCTCGACGAGCCGCTGTCGGCGCTGGACGCCCGCACCCGGCTGACCGTGCGGGCCGAGCTGCGCCGGCACCTGACCGCGTTCGGCGGCTGCACCGTGCTGGTCAGCCACGACCCGGTGGACGCGATGGCGCTGGCCGACCGGGTGGTCGTGGTCGAGGACGGCGTGGTCGTGCAGGAGGGCACCCCGTCCGAGGTCGCCCGGATGCCGCGGACGGACTACGTGGCCCGGCTGGTCGGGTTGTCCCTGCTGCCCGGCACGGCGGTGGGGACGACGGTCGCCCTGGACGGCGGGGGCCGGGTCGCCACGGGCGAGGCGGCCGACGGGCCGGTGTTCGTCGCCGTCCGCCCCGAGACGGTGTCGCTGTACCTGGCCCGGCCCGAGGGCAGCCCGCGCAACGTGTGGCCGGCGACCCTGGTCGCGGCCACCCCGCACGGCTCGACGGTGCGCTGCGACCTGGACGGGGAGGTGCCGTTGACCGCCGACGTCACCGCGACCGCGTTCGCCGAGATGGGGCTGGTGCCCGGTGCAGCGGTGTGGGCGTCGGTGAAGGCCTCGGAGGTGGCGGTCTACCCGCGCTGAGCCGGGCCGAGCTCCTCGGTGAGGACCTCGTGCCCGAGCTGGGCCTGCACCTGCGCGGTGCCGGCCACCCACCCGGTCACGAGCCGGACGCGTTCGACCGGGACCGGCCGGGTGGTCACCACGGGCTCGTCGACGGTGAGGGTGACCCAGCCGCCGGCCTGCTCGGCCGGCCGCGCGCCGACCGGCTCACCGTGCGCGTCGACGTACTCGACCCGGGCGTGCTGGCGGGTGATCGTCACCGGTACGAGCACCTCCTCGGTGGTGGTCTCCACCCGCAGCCTGGCCCGGGCGTAGGGCACGACCTCGGTGGTCACGGTGAGCCGCTCCTCGGAGCGGACGATCTCGGTGGGTTCGACGGTCACGGGGACTCCGGTCGGCTGCAGGTGGGGCCGGGCCGGTGAGCACGACTCCCCGGACATGCCCATCGGCGCGGGGCCCGACACCCCCGGCGGTGCGGTTCGTGGGTGCTGGTGGGTCACGTGCCACGACGTCCGGCCCGCCGACGCCGACGCCGACGTGGGCACCGGCACCACGGCGCCCGCCCTCCCCGCGGTGGCCCAGCGTCCGCGGCGCGTGCCGCCGGGCGTGTCGCGGTGGCCCGGGGGAGGGTGGGCTGACACCGGTCCGCAGCGTCGCGGCCGGGGACGAGGAGACACCGTGACCACGTTCTTCACCGACTCCCAGCGTGGGTGGCAGGACCACTTCGAGTCCCGCCCGCTGGCCGACCGGCTCGAGGCCGCGATCGTCGCCGACACCCTCGACGACGGGTCGGCGGCGTTCATCGCCTCCCGGGACTTCTTCTTCCTGTCCACCGTCGACGGCGAGGGCCGGCCGACGGTGTCCTACAAGGGCGGGCCGCAGGGCGTCGTGGCCGTGCTCGACGAGCGGACGCTGGCCTTCCCGCACTACGACGGCAACGGCATGTTCCTGTCGATGGGCAACGCCAGCGAGACCGGTCGGATCGGGCTGCTGTTCATCGACCTGGAGACCCCGAACCGGGTGCGCGTGCAGGCCACCGCCACGGTCAGCGCCGACGACGAGCTGCTCGCCCGCTGGCCCGGCGCCTCGCTGGTCACCCGGGCCAGGGTGGAGGAGGTGTTCCCCAACTGCGGCCGGTACGTGCACGTGCACGAGCGGGTCCGGGCCAGCGAGTACGTGCCCGACGACGAGGGGCAGGCGCCGCGGCCGTCGTGGAAGCGGCTCGACGTCGTCCAGGACGTGCTGCCCGACGCCGGTCGCACCGAGGGCGAGGGCGGCACGATCACCTTCGAGGAGTACGTGGGCAAGGTGCAGGCCGGCACCTCCTGAGAGGGTGGACGGCGTGTCCGTCGCCGCGCTGGTCCTGGCCGCCGGGGGCGGCCGTCGTTACGGCATGCCCAAGGCCCTCGTGCAGCACGAGGGGTCGCTGTTCGTCGAGCGTGCGGTGCGGACGGCGCGGGCGGCCTGCGACCCGGTGCTGGTCGTCCTCGGCGCCTCGATGCTCGAGGTGTGGCAGCGGGCCGACCTGGACGGCGCCACGGTCGTGGGCAACCGCGACTGGGAGTCCG
>JAOPVM010000334.1 GCA_025966215.1 Klenkia sp. | reverse complement strand
GCGGCCGCCGCCCGCGCCCAGGGGCTCACGGAGCTGGAGCTGCGGGCCGACCTGGTCGCCGCCGACGTCCGCCGCCGCCGTGGGCACGTGGCCGAGGCCGGGCGCACCGCACGCGACGTGCACCGCTGGGCCACCGACCACGCCGCGACCCACCTGCTCTCCCGCAGCCACTTCCTGCTGGCCGCGGTGTTCCAGGAGCTGGGCGACCTCGCGCTGGCCCTGGAGCACGCGGTGCACTCGGTCGAGCTGCTGGCCGACGACGCCCCGGCGCAGCTGCAGATCGACCACCGCGTGCGGCTGGCCGACTGCCTGGGCCTGCAGTTCGACGCCTCCGCCCAGTACCGCTACTCCGAGGTGCTCGAGCGCGCCGAGGCACTGGGCGACCTGGACCGGCTGCTGCTCATCCTGAACAACAGCGCCTACACCGCGTCCCTGGCCGGGGTGCACGACACCGCCCTGGCCCGGTCCACCCGGCTGCAGACGCTGTCCGCCCAGCACGACATCGGCCTGGACGTGGGCCGGCTGGACACCGTGGCCCGGGTGCTCATCGGGCTGGACCGCCTCGACGACGCCGAGGCGGCACTGCGGCCGGGCCTGGCCCCGGAGCTGCTCGCCGGCTCCCCCGACGGGGACGACGGCGCAGACTTCCTGCTGACCCACGCCGAGGTGCAGCGCGCCCGTGGCGACCTCGTCGGGGCCCAGGCCAGCCTGGACGAGTGCGTCCGGCGCTGCGAGAGGCACGGGCTGACGTCCATCCGGGTGCGCGCCCGCCGCGAGCAGGCCGAGCTGCACGCCGCGCAGGGCGACTTCCAGGCCGCCTACACCGAGCACGTCACCTACACCCGCGAGGCGCTGGACCAGCTGAACGCCCAGCGCGACGCCCGTTCCCGGGCGCTGCAGGCGATGTACGAGACCACCGAGGCCCGCCGGCAGAGCCGCAGGTACCGGGAGCTGTCGCTGCGCGACCCGCTGACCGGGCTCTACAACCGCCGGCACGTCGACGACCAGCTGCCCTCCCTCCTCGTGCAGGCAGCCGTGCAGGGCCAGGCCACCGAGGTCGCCCTGCTGGACCTGGACCACTTCAAGGCCGTCAACGACACCTGCTCCCACGAGGTGGGCGACGAGGTGCTCCGCCGGGTGGCCTCGCTGCTGGAGGGCGCCGTGACCCCCGAGCCGCCGGGTTCCTTCGCGGCCCGGATGGGCGGGGAGGAGTTCCTGCTGGTGCTGGTCGGGCTGGACGCCGAGACCGCCGCACGGCGCCTCGAGGAGGTCCGGCTGTCCATCGCCGAACTCCCGTGGGGGTCGCTCACCGGCGCCGTCCCGGTGACGGTCAGCATCGGCGCCACCAGCACCCGGTGGTCGGCCACCGCCGCCCCCTCGGAGCTGCTCAGCCGCGCCGACGCACACCTCTACGAGGCCAAGCGCACCGGCCGCGACCGGGTGGTCGACGACCGGCTCAGCCCAGCGACCGGCTGATCCCCCGCGCGGCGGCCATCACCCCGGGCACGAACGGCCGGACGACGGCAGCGGACTCCCCGCGCACCACGATCGACAGCGCCGCGACCACCTGCCCGTGCTCCCACACCGGCGCGGCGACCGACACCGCGTCGTCGGTGACCTGCCGGTCGCTGACCGCGTGCCCGGCCCGCCGCACCTCGGCGAGCACCCGGCGCAGCTGCCCGGGGTCGACCACGGTGTGCCGGGTGTGCCGCTGCAACGGGGCACCCAGCACCTCTTCCTGCACCTCGACCGGGGCGTGCGCGAGCAGCACCAGACCCACCCCGGTGGGGGGCAGCGCGAACCGGCCGCCCACCCGGGTCAGCACGGTCACCGCACCCCGGGCGGCGAACCGCTCGACGAACACCACCTCGACCCCGTCGCGCACGGCGAGCTGCACGTTCTCGTGGGTGACCTCGTACAGGTCCTCCATGAACGGCAGCGCGACCTCACGCAGCCCGAGCCCCCGCGGGGCCAGCGCCCCGAGCTCCCACAGCCGCAGGCCCACGCGGTACCCACCGTCCCCGTCACGCTCCAGACCACCCCACGCGGTCAGCTCGGCGACCAGCCGGTGCGCGGTGGACAACGGCACCCCCACCGCCCTCGCCAGCTCGGAGAGGGTGAGCACCGGACGGTCCCGGGTGAAGGCGTCCAGGACGGCGAGCAGCTTGCCGTTCGCCGTCCTCACGCCGGGAGTGTCACAGCTCCAGGACCAGCCGCGGCCCGGCCGCGCGCGAGACGCACACGAACATGGTGTCGTGGGCGGCCTGCTCGTCGGGGGTGAGCAGGGAGTCGCGGTGGTCGACCTCGCCCTCCAGCACCGTGGTCTCGCAGGTGCCGCAGGTGCCCTCCTGGCAGGAGGACAGGACGCCGATCCCGGCGCCCTCGAGCGCGGCCAGCACCGACTCCTCGGGGGCGACGGTGATCGTCGTCCCGGTCAAGGACAGCTCGACCTCGAAGGACCCGGTGCCGACGACGTCGCCGACCTCCCTGGGTGCGAACCGTTCCACGTGCAACGTCCCGGCCGGCCAGCCGGCGCAGCGCTCCTCGACCGCGGCCAGCAGGGGCTCGGGGCCGCAGCAGTAGACCAGCGTGTCCGCCCGCGGGGTGCCCAGCAGGCCGTCGAGGTCGAGCAGGCCGACCTCCTCCTGCGGGTGCAGGGTGCCCTCGAGCTCGGCCAGGAACGCCATCGAGCGGCGGCTGCGGCCCCCGTAGTGCAGCTCGACCTCGGCACCCGCGGCGCGGGCGGCCGCGGCCATCGGCAGGATCGGGGTGATCCCGATGCCGCCGGCGATGAACAGGTACCGCGGGGACGGCGCCAGCTCGAAGTGGTTGCGCGGACCCCGCACGTCGACGTCGTCCCCCTCGCCGAGCCGGTCGTGCACGTACGCCGACCCGCCCCGGCCGACCGGCTCGCGCAGCACCCCGATCCGGTAGACCGAACGATCGGCCGGGTCGCCGCACAGCGAGTACTGCCGGGTCAGCTCGTCGGTCAGCAGCAGGTCGACGTGCGCCCCGGGGGTCCAGCCGGGCAGCTCGGCGCCGTCGGGGGCGGCGAGCTCGAGGACCACGACGCCCTCGGCACCCTCGGTCCGCCGGCGCACCCGCAGCCGCAGGTCGGTCTCGCTCACGTGACCGGTCGCCGCTCGCCGGCGGCCTGCCAGGGGTGCAGCACCCGGTGCGGGGGCGGCACGTGCTCGCCGCGGTCCTGGTCGGGCTCGACCACGGTGGCCGGGTGGTCGGGGTGGGCCAGCAGCCAGTCCTGCAGGTGGATCGGGTCACCGGCCTCGGCGGACGCCCCGCAGGAGCACTCCCCGAGCAGCCGGTCGCTGCCGGGCAGCCAGGCCACCCGGGTGACCCGGTCGCCGTCCAGCACCCGGGTGGGGGTGGGGGTCACCGGCTCAGCGCCGCGGGGCTGTCGGGCACGCGCTCGGCGCCGGCCGCGGCCTGGGCGGCGATGATCCGGCGCGCGGCGAGCCCGCCGGTGTCGATGTTGATCGAGAGCTCCTGGTAGCCGTCGGGCTCCCCGGCCAGCACCCGCTCCAGCGCGTCGAGGGCGGTGACGTCCTGCAGCACGACGGTGCGGTTGCTCTGCGCCAGGAAGTCGCTGACGCCCTGGTCGTCGAGGGCGAAGTCGCGGGCCACGGCCCAGAAGTCGTGCGTGGAGTGCTCGGTCTCCGGGGTGATGGCGTAGACCACCTCGACGTGGAAGCCGCCGGGGTCGGTGCCGTCCTCGGCCGGGAGCACGCCGACCGGGGCGACCCGGCTGTGCAGGAGGTAGAGGCACGGCGGGTGGAACTCGATGTCCTGCCAGCGCACGATGCGGCCCTGGATGCCGGTGGAGCGGGCGTAGAAGGGCGGGCAGTCGGCGTCGTCCATGTGCCGGGAGACGTAGACGACGCCGGCGTCCTCGTCGACCTCGGTGGTGATCGGGGTGTTCGCCACCTCGGGCGTGCCGATGTAGCCACCGTGCAGGTAGGTCTCGTGGCTGAGGTCCATCAGGTTGTCGACCAGCAGGCTGGCCCGCGCGGCGAGCGGCTCCATGCCGCTGACCGTCGTGTACCCCTCCTGGTCCAGCCAGGGTGCGCGCGGGATCGGCACGCTCTCGGCCAGGGCGTCCGAGCCGATGAACACCCACACGAAGCTGTCCTGCTCGACCACCGGGTACGTCTTGAGCCGGGCGGTGCGCGGCACCCGGGTCTGGCCGGGGACGGCGACACACGCCCCGTCGGCCCCGTAGGTGAAGCCGTGGTAGCCGCAGACGACGGTGTCCCCGACGAGGTGGCTGGGCTTCTCGCTCAGCGGGAACCGCCGGTGCACGCACCGGTCGCTCATGGCGGTGACCACGCCGTCCTCCCGCCGCCAGAACAGGATCGACTCCCCGCAGATCGTCCGGCCGAAGACCTCCCGGTCCGGGCCGCTGCCGATCTCCCGCCCGTAGGCGGCGACGTACCACTGGTTGCGGACGATCGAGGTCATGCGGGGTCCCTCCCGGGGGCGTCGACGGTGACCGGTCGAGGGTGAC
>JAOPVM010000301.1 GCA_025966215.1 Klenkia sp. | reverse complement strand
GCCGATGGCCAGCATCTGCTGCTCGCCACCGGACAGGTAGCCCGCGGCCTGGGTACGCCGTTCCAGCAGCCGGGGGAACAGCGTGAAGACGCGTTCCAGGTTGGCGGCCCGGTCCTTGGGCTTGGTGTGCGCGCCGACCCGGAGGTTCTCCTCCACGGAGAACTCCCCGAACACCCGGCGGCCCTCGAGCACCTGGCTGACGCCGCGGGCCACGACCTGCTGGGGGTCCAGGTGGTCGATCCGTTCGCCGTCGAGGGTGATCTGGCCGCGGGTGACCGCGCCGTGGTGGATGTCCAGCAGGCCGGACAGCGCCCGGAGCAGGGTCGTCTTGCCGGCGCCGTTGGCACCCAGGAGGCCCACGACCTGTCCCTCCGGGACCTCGAGGCTCACCCCCCGGAGCACCAGCACGACGTCGTCGTAGACGACCTCGAGGTTGCTGACTGCGAGCACGTGCCGCCCTTCGTCGGTGGAGGTCGCACGCACCGAGAACGTGGTCTACCTCACGTCCGTGGTGTGAGGCCGGACACTAGGTGGCGGCTGTGAGGCAAGGGAAGGGCCGACGCGCCGTTCGGCATCCGGAGGGGTGTTTCGTTATGCGCCCGTTACCGGCTGGGTTCACCGCAGTGCCGGGAGCCGGCGAGCGGCGGTGAGCACCTGCTCGAACGCATCCGCGCACCCCTCGTCCACGGCGACCAGGTGGGCGAACCCGTGCGGCACACCGGCCAGGTCCAGCCGCACCACGGGCACCCCGGCATCGGCCAGCGCTGCGGCGTAGGCGCCGCCGGAGTCGCGCAGCGCGTCGAGCTCCGCGGTGACCACCAGGGCCGGCGGCAGGTCGGCGAGCTCGCCCTCCAGGGGGCTGATGCGCGGGTCGGTGAGCGGGGTGCCGCGGGGCACGTAGCCGCGGGTGAACCACGCCATGTCGGCCAACGCCAGGAACGGCGAGGTGCCGTGCGCGGCCACCGAGGGCCAGTCGACGCCGGCGGCCACGGAGGGGTAGAGCAGCAGCTGGGCGGCCGGCTGCTGCCCCCCGGCGTCGCGCAGCTGCTGGCAGGCCACGGCGGCGAGGTTGCCGCCCCCGCTGTCCCCGGCCACGACCACCCGGTCGGGGTCCGCGCCCAGCTCGGTGGCGTGCTCGAGCACCCAGCGCACCCCGGCGACGGCGTCCTCCACCGCGGCCGGGAACGGGTGCTCGGGCGCGCGGCGGAAGTCCAGCGAGACCACGACGGCGTCCAGCTCGACCGCCAGTCGTGCCGTCAGCCCCGCGTACCGGCCCGCCGTGCCCAGCGTCCAACCCCCGCCGTGGCAGAACACCAGGACCGCCCCGCCCGGTCGCGCCGGTCGCTGGCACAGCGCGGTCAGGCCGCCACCCAGGTCCAGCTGCGTGCTCTCGACCTCGGGAGCACCGGCCAGCCCGCGGTCCAGGAGCTCGACGAACCGGGCGCGCGCGGCGCCCAGGCCGACCTCGCGGGCCGCGGGGACGAGCAGGTGACCGACCCGGTCGGCCAGGTCCTGGAGGGACGGGGGGAGGTGGTCGGTGGTCATCGACGCATCGTGACGCACCGGCCCCGACCGCGGGATGCGGTCAGTCGGGGGTGCGGGCCAGCACGTCCCACAGGCCGGTCATCTGCAGCGGTCGGACGACGGCCCGGGTCGTCCCGACCCGCAGCAGCACCACCCGCCCGACCCGCAACGCCTCCCGGTGCGCGACGGCCAGGGCACAGAGCCCTGCCGAGTCCAGGAAGGTCACTGCCTGCAGGTCGACCACCACGTCGGTGACCCCCGGCCGGGACAGCGCCTCGGTGACCGCGCCACCCAGCCCGGGGGCGGTGGAGGAGTCGACGTCACCGGAGACGACCAGGACGAGCGAGGAGGCCGACGGGGTCTCGATCAGCACGCGCATCGGCGGGGCGGGCGCCGGGACCGGCGTCGGGGACGTGGCGTTCATGAGCTCGGCCTTCGCGGTGCGCGGGTCCGGGGGCGTGCCCGGGAGGGCCGGCTGTGGTCTCAACCGATGGAGCGAAGGCTAGGGCGCGGACACGCGGGGTGTCCAGGCCTGCACGGCCGGTCCGGGGGTGGGTCAGCCCCACACCTCGGCGGCGGTCTCCACGACCAGGGCGAGCTTGGCGACCTGCTCGTCCCGGGTCAGCGCGTTGCCCTCGACGGTGGAGGAGAACCCGCACTGCGGGGACAGCGCGAGCTGCTCCATCGGCACGTACCGGGCGGCCTCGTCGATCCGTCGCTTGAGGTCGTCCTTGCGCTCCAGCTCCGGTCGCTTGGTGGTGACCAGTCCGAGCACGACCCGCTTGCCCGGCGGGACGAAGCGCAGCGGCTCGAACCCGCCGGAGCGGGCGTCGTCGAACTCCAGGAAGAACCCGTCGACCTCCAGCCCGCCGAACAGCGCCTCGGCGACGAAGTCGTAGCCGCCCTCGGCCACCCAGGAGGAGCGGAAGTTGCCCCGGCACATGTGCGTGGTGACCGTCAGCCCCTCGGGACGGCCGGTCAGCGCGGCGTTGATCTGGGCGATGTAGCGCTCGTGCTGGTGCTCGGCGTCCCGGCCCTGCCCGGCGAGCTCGGCCCGCTGCGCCGGGTCGTTGAGGTAGGCCAGCGAGGTGTCGTCGAGCTGCAGGTAGCGGCAGCCCTGCGCGGCGATCCCGGCGACCTGCTGGCGGTAGGCCCCCGACAGGGCGTCCCAGAAGGAGTCCTCGTCGGGGTAGACGGCCGGATCGATCGCCGCCGCACCGCCGCGGTAGTGCACCATCGAGGGCGAGGGGATCGTCAGCTTCGCCGTCTGCGCCGGCTGCACCGCGCCCTGCAGGAACGCGAAGTCGTCGGCGAAGACCGGCTCGTCGATGGACAACGGACCGTCCACCCGCAGCCCGGCCGGGGTGAAGTCGATGGTGCCGTCGGCGTTGCGGAAGTGGACGGCGATGTCCTGGTCGGCCTTGGAGATGCCGGTGATCGCGTAGATGAAGTCCATGTGCCAGGACGCCCGGCGGAACTCGCCGTCCGTGGCGGTCTGCAGCCCCACGTCGGCCTGCATCCGGACGACCTCGTCGACGGCCTCGTCCTCGGCCGCCCGCAGTCCGTCGGCGTCCAGCTCGCCGGCGGCGAACCGGCCACGGGCGTCCAGCAGGGACGGCGGCCGCAGCAGGCTCCCGACGTGGTCGGCGCGGAAGGGCGGGCCGTCGACGGGCTGCGGGGTCGTCACCGGCCGATCCTCGCCCACCCCGCCGCCCGTCGCAGTCCCGAGCGGATACTCGGCCCCATGAGCAAGCGCGTGCTGACCGGTGCCGGCATCTGGGCAGTGGCCGTCCTCGGTGGTTACCTCCTCGACCCGATCCTGGGCACCGCCGTGCTGGTCTTCGGCGGCATCCTGCTGGCGGTGTCGTTCCTGGGGAGCGCCGGGGGCAGCACCACCTTCGAGGAGCGCGAACTGGCCCGGGCCCGCAAGCGGGCGGCCGCGCGCGAGGCCAACAAGGGCAAGCGGGCCAAGGACAAGCTGCGCTACCAGGCCGAGCAGGCACGCAAGGCCAAGCGGGCCGCCAGGAAGTCCGCGCGGGCCCGGTGACACGTCCGGTCGGCCGCCCCGGCACGAGGACGGCGACGGGCTCGGCCGACGACGAGGGCGGCGGCGGCGGGCGTACCACCTGACCCCGGCCCCACCCGTACGTCGTCCACCCCCGGCGTCGTCGCGACCGCGGGACGCCAGACGGGGCCGGTCCGGTTCCACGACGTCACCCGCGTCGGGTCGGCCGCGGCCACCGGGGGCGGTTCGGCAACCCGGCTACTGGCGGGTAACAACGCGGGTACTCTCCCCCGGCATGACCCTGGTCGAACCGTCGGTCGGCAGCGCTGCCGAGACGTTCCGCTCCACGAATCCCGCCTCGGGGGCGCTGGTCGCCGAGTTCCCGGTCGCCGACGAGGCAGCCGTCACCGCCGCCGTCGAGCGCGCCCGGACCGCGGCCCACGCCTGGGCCGACCTCGGCTTCGACGGCCGCCGGCAGCGACTGGCCGCCTACCGCGGCTACCTGGCCCGGCGGATGCACGAGCTCGCCGACCTGGTGCACCGGGAGAACGGCAAGCCGCACGCCGACGCCGTCCTCGAGATCACCCTCGCCGTCGACCACCTGGCCTGGGCCGGGGCGCACGCGAAGAAGACCCTCGGCCCCCGGTCGGTGAACCCCGGCCTGCTCGCCGCCAACCACCAGGCGGTGCTGGAGTACCAGCCCCTCGGCGTGGTCGGCGTGATCGGCCCGTGGAACTACCCGGTGTTCACCCCGATGGGCTCGATCGCCTACGCGCTGGCCGCCGGCAACGCCGTGGTGTTCAAGCCCAGCGAGTTCACCCCGGCGATCGGCGTCTGGTTGGCGGAGGCCTGGTCGGCCGCCGTCCCCGACGCCCCGGACGTCCTGCAGGTGGTGGCCGGCCTCGGCCCGACCGGCACCGCGCTGTGCCGCGCAGGCGTCGGCAAGATCGCCTTCACCGGGTCGGCCGCGACCGGCCGGAAGGTGATGGCCACCTGCGCCGAGACGCTCACCCCGGTGCTGATGGAGTGCGGCGGCAAGGACGCGATGATCGTCGACGACGACGCCGACGTGGCCGCCGCGGCCGACGCCGCGGTGTGGGGTGCGATGAGCAACGCCGGGCAGACCTGCATCGGCATCGAGCGGGTCTACGCCACCACGGCGGTCTACGACTCCTTCGTCGCCGCGGTGACCGACCAGGTCCGCGCGCTGCGCCCCGGTTCGGACGACGATGCCTCCTACGGGCCGATGACCATGCGCTCCCAGACCGAGGTCGTGCAGCGGCACCTGGACGACGCGGCCGCCACCGGCGGCCGGGCCGTGGTCGGCGGCAGCGTGGACGGCGGGTACGTCGCGCCCACCGTGCTGCTGGACGTACCGGAGAGCTCGGCCGCGGTGCAGGAGGAGACCTTCGGACCGACCCTCACGATCACCCGGGTGGCCGACGCGGAGCAGGCGCTCGAACTGGCGAACGGCACCTCGCTGGGGCTGGGCGGCTCGGTGTTCGCAGGCTCCGCCCGGCGCGGCATGGACCTGGCCCGTCGGATGCGCAGCGGGATGACCAGCGTCAACTCGGTGATCACGTTCGCCTCGGTACCGGCGCTGCCCTTCGGCGGGGTCGGGGAGAGCGGGTTCGGCCGGATCCACGGCGAGGACGGGCTGCGCGAGTTCACCCGGGCCAAGGCGATCACCCGCCAGCGCTTCCCGCTCCCGGTGGCGCTGATGAGCTTCGGCCGGCCCGCGAAGGCCGCCGACGCCCTCGCCCGGGTCATGGGCCTGGTGCACGGGCGGCACCGGTGAGCTCCTCCGTCGACGTCGTCGTGGTCGGCGCCGGCTCGGCCGGCTGCGCGCTGGCCGGCCGGCTGACCGAGGACCCGTCGCTGTCGGTGCTGCTGCTGGAGGCCGGCGGGTCCGACGACGTCCTCGAGGTGCAGGTCCCGGCGGCGCTCTACAAGACCTTCCGCACCCGCCGCGACTGGAACTACGCCACCGAGCCCCAGCCCGCCGCGGCCGGCCGGTCGCTGTTCTGGCCACGGGGCAAGCTGCTCGGCGGCTCCAGCTCGATCAACGCGATGATCTACATCCGCGGCGCCGCGGCCGACTACGACGCGTGGGCCGCCCTGACCGGTGACCCGTCGTGGTCCTACGACCAGGTGCTGCCGCTGTTCCGCCGGATGGAGGACAACGCCCGCGGCGCCGACGAGTTCCACGGCGTCGGCGGCCCGCTGCGGGTCGAGGACCCGCGCTCACCGCATCCCTGGTCGCGCGCCGTCGTGGAGTCCGCGGTGGCCGCCGGGTACCCGCGCAACCCCGACTTCAACGGGGCGCAGCAGGAGGGGGCCGGGCTCTACCAGCTGACCCAGAAGCGCGGCCGGCGCTGGTCCACCGCCGACGCCTACCTGCGCCCGGCGCTGCACCGGCCCAACCTGACCGTGCGCACCGGCGCGCAGGTCACCCGGGTGCTGCTGGACGGCGACCGGGCCACCGGCGTCGAGTACCTCTCCGGGGGGCAGCGGCACACCGTGCACGCCGAGGAGGTGCTGCTGTCCGGCGGCGCGGTCAACTCCCCGCAGCTGCTGATGCTCTCGGGCATCGGGCCGGCCGACCACCTCCGTGACGTCGGCGTCGAGGTGCGGCACGACCTGCCCGGCGTCGGCGCGGGACTGCAGGACCACCCCTTGGTGCCGACGATCTGGCACGTCCGTGAGGGTCGCTCGCTGTTCCGGGGCGAGTCGCCGGCCGGGTACGCGCAGTGGTTCGCCCGCCGACGTGGGCCGCTGACGTCCAACCTCGCCGAGGCCGGGCTGTACACCCGCTCGTCGGACGAGCTGGCCGAGCCCGACCTGCAGTTCCACTTCCTGCCGGTCAAGTACTGGCAGCAGGCCCGGGTGGACCCCGACGTCGACGCCTTCACCGCCTGCGCGGTGCTGGTCGACGTGCACTCCCGCGGCTCGGTGCGGCTGCGCTCGGCCGACCCCACCTGGGCGCCGGCCATCGACGCGGGCTACCTCACCGACGACCGCGACCTCGAGGCGCTGGTCACCGGGGTGCAGAAGGCCCGCGAGATCGCCTCGGTCGGGCCACTGGCCGGGGTGCTCGCCGAGGAGTGGTCCCCCGGCGGCACGGTGTCGGGCCGGGAGGGGCTGCGTGACGCCGTCCGGCAGACCCTGGAGTCGCTGTACCACCCGGTCTCCTCGGCGCGGATGGGCACCGACGGGCTGTCGGTGGTCGACCCGCAGCTGCGGGTGCACGGCCTCGACGGCCTGCGCGTCATCGACGCCTCGGTCATGCCGTCCCTGGTCCGCGGCAACACCAACGCCCCGACGATCATGGTCGCCGAACGCGG
>JAOPVM010000280.1 GCA_025966215.1 Klenkia sp. | reverse complement strand
AGGCCGACCTTCTCCATCACCCGCCGGGACCCGGTGTTGACCGCCATCGTGGTGGCCACCACCTCGTCGACCTCGGTGCCGGTGAAGACCGCCTCGACCAGCGCGCGGGCACCCTCGGTGGCCAGCCCGCGGCCCCAGGCGGAGCGGCGCAGCCGGTAGCCCAGCTCGACGGCGGCGACCGGGGTGGTGGCCATCGGGCGCAGCTCGAACCAGCCGACGAACGCGTCGGTCGCCCGGTCCTCGGCGGCCCAGCACCCCAGCGGGTGCTCCCCGTGGTGGGCGAGCAGCCGGGGCAGGTCGCGACCGCGCACCCGGGCCGGCGGGACGGGGCGACCGGTGCCCAGGTGGCGCATCACCTCGGCGTCCCCGTGCAGGGCGACGACGTCGTCGCCGTCCCCGACGCGGACCGGTCGCAGCCGCAACCGGGGGGTCACGAGCGGGCTCCCGGGCACCGGGACGGCCCGTCGCTGCTCCTCGATCGCCATCGGCACCACGCTAGTCCCGGGGCCACGCACCGCCGGTGAGCCGCACCGGTGTCACCGGGAGCGGCGCCACCACCGGGTCCGGACGACGGCCGCCGGGACCGGCGGAGCAGGCTCGGCCTCCGGGGGGCGGGAGGCCCGCCACACCTCGACGGCCGCCTCCTCCTCGCGCATGGGGACCACGACCGGCGGCCCGTCCAGCGGCTGCCGCCAGGCCGCGGCCACCCGCCCGTTGAACTCGGCGATCGCGGCCCGGACCTGCCCCTCCTCGCGCAGCGTGGCCAGCCGGGCGGGCAGGTCGTCGTACTCCCGGCGCAGCGCCAGGGACGGCGGCAGGAAGGTGGCGTCGGGCTCCTGCCGGCGGGCCCAGGACAGCGCCCACGAGTAGGAGTCCTCCGGGCCGTCCCGCTTGGGTAGCGGCTTGCCGGCGCCGGGCAGGTCGGCGAACTCGCCCCGCTCGTCCGCCGTCCGGATCTGGTGCTCGACCCAGGTCTCGAACGAGACCCCCTCGGGCTTGCGCTGCGTCACCCGCCCGAGTTTCCCAGCCTCAGGCCGGGGCGACCACCGCGCGGTCGACGATCTCGGCGGTCGCGGTGCCGGCGGGCAGCGTCCCCAGCACCGATCCCCAGTCCCCGCCCAGCCGGGTGGCGCAGAAGGCGTCGGCGACCGCGCCGGGGGCGTGCTGGAGCAGCAGCGAGCCCTGCAGGCACAGCGCCAGCAGCTCGGCGACCCGCCGGGCGCGGAAGGGCAGCTGCTCGGGGTCGGCCAGCTCGGCGTGCAGCCGGGCCGCGGCCGCGTCGTACCGGTCGTCGGCACCGGTGGCCGCCTCGACCTCGGCCAGCACCGCCTCGGCGGACTCCGAGCGGCGGTCCATCGCCCGCAGCACGTCCAGGGCGATGACGTTGCCCGAGCCCTCCCAGATCGAGTTCAGCGGCGCCTGCCGGTAGAGCCGCGGCAGCACCGACTCCTCGACGTAGCCGTTGCCGCCGAGCACCTCGAGGGCCTCGGCGACCAGGGTCGGCGTCCGCTTGCAGACGGCGAACTTCGCCGCGGCCCCGGCCAGCCGCAGGAAGTCGGCCTCCCCCGCGTCCTGGGCGGCGGCCAGCCGGATCGCCAGCGCGGTGGCGGCCTCGCTCTCCACCGCCAGGTCGGCGAGCACGTTCTGCATCAACGGTTGGTCGACCAGCCGGGCACCGAAGGCCTCCCGGTGCCGCGCGTGGTGCAGCGCCTGGGTGAGCGCGGCCCGCACGGTGGCCGCCGAGCCGAGCACGCAGTCCAGCCGGGTGGTCGCGACCATCTCCAGGATCGCCGGGACGCCGCGGCCGGGCTCGCCGACCAGCCAGCCGGCGGTGCCGTCGAACTCCACCTCGCTGCTGGCGTTGGACCGGTCGCCGAGCTTGTCCTTGAGCCGCTGCAGCCGGAACACGTTGCGGTCGCCGTCGGGCAGCATCCGCGGCACCAGGAAGCAGGACACGCCCTCCTCCAGCTGCGCCAGCACCAGGAACAGGTCGCTCATCGGCGCGGACGTGAACCACTTGTGCCCGGTCAGGGCGTAGGTGCCGTCGGGCCGGGCCACCGCGCGGGTGGTGGTGGCCCGCACGTCCGAGCCGCCCTGCTTCTCGGTCATCCCCATCCCGGCGACCAGGCCGGCCTTGGTCCGGGGGTCGGCCAGTCCGGCCTCGTAGGAGGTGCTGGTCAGGCCGCGCTCGAACACCACGGCGAGCTCGGGGGCCCGGCGCAGCGCGGGGACGACGGCGTAGGTCATCGTCACCGGGCAGGCGTGGCCCATCTCCACCTGCGTCCAGCCCAGGTAGCCCACCGCCCGGCGCACGTGGGCGTGCGGGTCGGGGTGCTCGGGGTCGTCGGCCAGCGCCCACGGCGCCCCGGCCAGCCCGTGCCCGACGGCGGCACCCATCAGCTCGTGCCAGGCCGGGTGGAACTCGACCTCGTCCACCCGGTGCCCGGTGCGGTCGTGGGTGCGCAGCCGCGGCGGGTTCTCGTTGGCCAGCCGGCCCCACTCGGCGGCCTGCGCGCTGCCGGCCAGGGCACCCAGCTCCTCCAGGGAGTCCAGGGTGAGCTCGTCGGCGTGCCGCAGGCAGGCCTCGACCAGCGCGGTGTCCCCGGCGATGGGGTCGTGCCCGACCAGCGGCGGCACCTGGTTGGTCACCTCGTGCGTGGAGCTCATGCCCCCGACCGTACGGAGGTGCGGCCCCCTCCCCGGGGACCCGGCGAGGAGATCAGCGACGCACGAGCCGCTGCAGCGCCACCTGCGCCAGTGCCAGGTAGCCGATGACCAGCGGCAGCGGTCCGGACACCCGCAGGCCGGTCGTCGTCCCCCCGCCGGGGCCGGGGCGCACCCAGTGCACGAGCACCAACGTGCCCGGGCCGATGTCGACCGACCAGGTCCACTCGCGGGCCTCGTCGTCCACCGCGTCGACGACGAAGGGCGCCGAGACCCCGAACGGGCCCTGCACCCGGCCGGTCACCCCCGGGTCGATGCGCACCGCGTCGGTCGCGACCCCGCGGATCTGCGGGGACCAGTCCGACCAGCGGGCCGGGTGCAGGTAGCGGTCCCAGGCCTCGTCGGGATGGACCGGACCGGTCGCGTGCAGGCGCACAGAGGTCATGCCCACCACCCTGCCCGATCCGGTCCACGGGGAACCGTGGGGTCCTAGGCGGGCGGTCCGCCCCGGAGCAGCTGCCGCAGCACGTGCAGCCCGACGGTGACCGTCCGCGTGCGGAACGCCGCCCGGTCACCGGGGACGACGAGGGACCGGCTCGCCGACGCTCCGTCCGGGCCGACCGCGACCAGGTGGACGGTGCCCACGGGCTTGTCCGCCGTCCCTCCGCCGGGCCCGGCGATGCCGGTGACGCCGATGCCGACGTCGGCCCCGAACCGGGCCCGGGCGCCGTCGGCGAGGGCCCGGGCGACCTCCGGGCTGACCGCGCCGCGCGACTCCACCGTCGCCACCGGCACGTCGAGCAGGTGTTCCTTGGCGCTGTTGGCATAGGCCACCACGCCGCCCAGCACGGACGCCGAGGCGCCGGCCCGGCCGGTCAGCCGGGCGGCGAGCAGCCCGCCGGTGCAGGACTCGGCCGTGGCGACGGTCCAGCCCCGGTCGGCCAGCCCGGCCGCGACCAGGGTGTCGACGTCGTCCCCGGTGCTGAAGAGGGTGGCGCCGAAGTCGGTGCGGACGGCGTCGGCGAGCCGCCCGAAGGCGTCGGCGGCGTCGGGGGCGTACCGGGTGACGATCTCGAGCTCGCCGTCGCGCAGGCAGGTGGTGATCTCCAGCCCGGCGAGCTGGTCGTCGACCCGGCGCAGGGTGGCCGCGAGCTCGGACTCCGGGGTGCCCCAGAGCCGCAGGGTGTCCTGGCGCAACTCGGTGGCCCGGGCGAGCACGGCCTGCACGGGGGCGGCGGCCAGCGCGGCCGGCCACATGCCCTGCAGCTCCGGCGGCGGTCCCGGGAGGACGACGACCGGCGGCCCGTCCCCCTCGGCCGGGGTCACGACGAGGCCGGGGGCGGTGCCGACCGGGTCGAGCACGACCGCGCCGCGGGGCACCCGGGCCTGCTTGCGGGTGCCGGCCAGCGTCGCCTCGGGGTCGACCGCCCAGCCGCGCCGCGCCATCAGGCGGTCGACGATGACGCCGATCCGGGTGGCCAGCTCCTCGTCGACGGCGCTGGGCCGGCCCTGCACGTCGCCGACCACCTCGGCGGTGAGGTCGTCGGCGGTCGGGCCGAGCCCACCGGAGGTGATCACCAGGTCGTTGCCGGCCGACAGGTACGCCAGCGCCGAGCGGAGGTCCTCGGGCCGGTCGCCCACGACGACGACCTGACCGACGTCCACCCCGCGGGCGCGCAACGCCTCGGCCAGCCAGGGGCCGTTCCGGTCGATCACCCGCCCGGTGAGGACCTCGGTGCCGGTGACCACGATGCCTGCACGGACTGCCACGCCTGCGACCGTAGGCGGGAAGCCCGGGCCGCGCCGCCCGTCGCATCGGGTCCCCGGTCGGATCCCGGCCGCCGATACGGTGGGGCCCGTGAGCCAGCCGCCGTACCC
Organism: Klenkia sp.; assembly: GCA_025966215.1. Classification (GTDB taxonomy): domain Bacteria; phylum Actinomycetota; class Actinomycetes; order Mycobacteriales; family Geodermatophilaceae; genus Klenkia. Next base: position 2,256 of record JAOPVM010000280.1, on the reverse strand, counting down.
GCCCCACCCGCCGGCCGACGACCCCCAGGCGCCCCGCACCGCACAGATCCCCGTGCAGCCCACCGGCGAGCAGCCGGTGGCCCAGCAGCACTCGCGGCCCGTCCAGCAGCAGTTCTCCCAGCCCGTGCACCCCCAGCCGGTCGGCCCGCCCCCCGGGCAGCCCACCGGCCCCCAGGAGTACCGGCTGCCCACCGGCTACGACCCGGCCTACCCGGCCGCGCCCACCGGCCCGATGGACTGGGTACCCGGCTTCCCCGACGACCGCCCGTCCGCACCGGTGGGTCCCTCCGGGCAGCACGACACCGGCCGGGCTCCCCAGGTGGGGGTCCGTGGCCGGGGCACCGCCGACCGGGCCAGGATCACCGCGACGGTGCTGGGCGTGCTGGGCCTCGTGGTCCTCCAGCTGGGTCTGGCGCTGTCCTCCGGGCCGACCTCGCTGTGGTCGGCGGTGCCCACCTGGTCGGCGTTCGCCACGGTGGCCGCCCTGGTCGCGTTGGTCCCCTACGTGCCCGGTGGCGGGCTCAGCCGACGGCAGGCGTGGCGCGTCGGCGCGGCCGGCGTCGGCGGGCTGGCCGTGTTCTGGGTGCTGGTCGCGCTCCCACTGGTGGCCTCCGACCAGGGCTTCCTGCTGACCGCAGCCCTCGGGCTGGCCGCCGGCGGACTGTGGCTGACCCCCGGTCGTACCGCCGCCCCGTGACCTCCCGGTCGCTGGCCGCCCTGGCCGGGGCCCTCGGGCTGCTGGCGCTCGGGCTCTCCTGGGGTGCCGGACCCGGTGCCGCGCACCCGGCCCGGGTCGCCGTCGTCGCGGCACTGGCCCTGACACTGCTCGCCCTGCGCACCGGCCGGGACCGGCTGCTGCTGGGCGCGGCGGCCGCCGGCGGGGTCGGCATCGTCCTCGGCGGCCTGGACGCCACCCCGGGTCGGGTCGCGCTGCTGGGCGCGGTGGTCCTGCTGCTGGCCGCGCACCGCCGGACGACGGCAGCCACCCCCGCCTGAGCTCAGGGCGCGATCGGGAACGACACCCCGGTCGCCCGCTCGACGGCGGTCCACAGGCGGGCGCCGGCCAGCGGGTCCCGGGCGTGGTCGCGGGCCCGGGACAGCGCGGGCCGGCCGGTCATCTCCTGCCAGCCCCCCGGTCCCCAGTACTCCCCGCCGCGGACCCCCTCGGCGACGCAGGCGTGCACCAGCGGCCAGGCACCCTCGTCCTTGCCCTGGCTGAACGACCGGGCCGGCGGCGCCACTGCGCGCAGGGCCGCGGGCACCCCGTCGCCCGGACGGGCCGGGGACAGCGGGTCCAGGGCGAACCCGGGGTGCGCGGCCACCGCGACGGCGTCCCGGCCGACCGCGCGCCACCGGCGGTCCAGCTCGAACGCGAACGCCATCGACGCGGTCTTGGAGCGCCCGTACTGCCGGAACGAGGCGAAGGACCGCTGCGCCTGCAGGTCGGTCGGGTCCAGTGGCGACCAGCGGTGCGCGATCGAGCCCACGGTGACCACCCGTCCGCCGGGGGCGATCCGGTCGGCCAGCTGCGCGACCAGCGCCACGTGGCCGAACGTGTTGCCGCCCATCATCAGCTCGAGGCCGTCGGCGGTCTCCTGTCGGCCCCGGGTCTCGGTCACCCCGGCGTTGCAGAGCACCGCGTCCAGTGGGGTGTCCACCGCCTGCGCGCAGGCCGCGACCGAGGACAGGTCGGCGACGTCCAGGGTCAGCAGCTCCAGCCGGGCCCCGGGCACCTGCGACCGGACGACGTCGGCCGCCCGCGCCGCCCGCTCGGGCGACCGGCAGGCCATCAGCACCCGGGCTCCCGCACCGGCGAGCTGCTCGACGGCCCAGCGGCCCAGTCCGGCGTTGGCACCGGTGACCAGCACCGTGCGATCGCTCAGGTCGGGCAGGACGGGCGGGGTGGGACGCAGCAGGGGCACCGGCCCATCATCGGTGTCAGTCGTCGTCCTCGTCGTCCTCGTCGCGCCCGCCGTTGCCGTTCCCGTTGCCGTTCCCGTTCCCGTTGCCGTTGCCGTTGCCGTTGCCGTTCCCGTCCCCGTTGCCCGGGCGGTTGCCGTTCCCGTTGCCCGGCCCGGGCGCGGGAGCAGGCGCGGGGGCCTGGGTGGTCGGCTCCGCGGTGGGGACGAGGGGGGCGCCCTCCGCCCCCGAGCCCGGGGTGCCGCCCACGGTGCTCAGCCCCGGTGACTCGTCGGGGGCGGCGACGGCGACGGTGACGGTGACCGCCGCGCCGGCGCCCAGCGGGGTGCCGGTGGG
>JAOPVM010000184.1 GCA_025966215.1 Klenkia sp. | reverse complement strand
CCGGGATGAACGCCGCCGTCGTCGCCCGGGCCGCCGCCGGTCTCGCCGCCCACCTGGTCGCCGAGGGTAGGGGCGGTCGCGGGGTCGTCATCGGCTACGACGCCCGGCACCGCTCCGACGAGTTCGCCCTGATCAGCGACGAGGTGGTGGCCGGCGCCGGGTTCGCCGAGCAGTTGCTGCCCCGACCGTTGCCCACCCCGGTGCTGTCCTTCGCCGTCCGGCACCTGGGTGCGGTCGCCGGGGTGATGGTGACCGCCAGCCACAACCCGCCGCAGGACAACGGCTACAAGGTCTACCTCGACGACGGCGCCCAGCTCGTCCCGCCCGCCGACCGGCAGATCGAAGCGGCCATCGCCGCAGCCGGCCCGGCCCGCGAGCTGCCCCGCAGCGACGGGTGGACGACCCTGGGCGACGACGTCGAGGCCGACTACGTGGCCGCCGTCGTCGCGGCCGTCGACCCGTCCCGGGTGGACGCCGAGGCGCGCGGGCGTCTCGTCGTCGCCTACACGGCCATGCACGGCGTGGGGACGACGACCACCCGCGCGGTGTTCGCCGCCGCCGGGTTCGCCGAGCTGCACGCGGTGCGCGAGCAGGAGCACCCCGACCCCGACTTCCCGACGGTGGCCTTCCCCAACCCGGAGGAGCCCGGCGCGGTCGACCTGCTCAGTGCCCTGGCCGAGCGGGTGGGCGCCGACGTGGCCATCGCCGAGGACCCCGATGCCGACCGCTGCGCGGTGGTCTGCGGTGGCCGTCAGCTGACCGGCGACGAGGTCGGCGTGCTGCTGGCCGACGCGCTGCTCCGCCGGGGGGTGACCGGCACCTACGCCCGCTCCCTGGTCAGCGGGTCGCTGCTGGGCCGGGTCGCCGCCGCCCACGGCCAGCCCGCGGCCGAGACCCCGACCGGCTTCAAGTGGATCATCCGGGGCGGCTCCGCCGACGCCCCGCTGGTGTTCGGTTACGAGGAGGCGCTGGGCTACGCGGTCACCCCGCAGGTGGCCCGGGACAAGGACGGCGTGTCCGCGGCCGTCGCCGTCGCACTGCTCGCCGCCGAGCTCGGCACGCAGGGCCGCACCCTGCTCGACCGGCTCGACGAGCTGGCCGCCGAGCACGGGCTGCACGCCACGGGCCAGCTGTCGGTGCGGGTCGAGGACCTGACCGTGATCAGCGACGCCATGGCCCGGGTCCGGGCGACGCCCCCGGTCACCCTGCTGGACCGGGAGGTGGCGTTCGAGGACCTCCGTGAGCTGGAGCCCCCGGTCGACGGGGTGCGGCTGCTCGGCGAGGGCGTGCGGGTCGTCGTCCGGCCCAGCGGCACCGAGCCCAAGCTCAAGGCCTACCTGGAGGTCGTCGTCCCGGTCGCCACCCGCGCCGAGGTGCCTGCCGCCCGCACCCGGGCCGGCGCCGAGCTCACCCGGCTGCGCGGGGAGATGGCGACGGCCCTGGGGCTCTGAGTCAGCGCCAGTCGGTCGGCGGGTAGTCCGGCGCGCGGTCCTGCGGGCCCGGTGTCCACGGTCCCGGAGCCGGCGGACGCTGCTCGGTGCCCGGCTGCGGCGACCAGATCTGCCGGCCGTCGGGAGTGACGTCCGGCGGGGCGGTGCCCGGTGCGAACGGCAGGGCCGCACCGCTGGCGTCGGGGACCGGGCCGTAGCGGTTGGGGTGCTGCTGGGTCGGCATGAACCCGCAGAGCGCCAGCACCGCGAACTGACCGAACACCGGCACCAGGTTCAGCAGCACCCAGAGGCCCGAGCGGCCCTGGTCGTGCATCCGGGTCACCTGGGCGGTGATCGAGGGCAGCACGGTGAGCAGACCGGTCACGACGACGAACGGGCCGTACTCGATCACGGCCGGCACGAGTGAGCCGTCCGCGGCGGTGCCGGGCTCCAGCGACGTGTAGCCGAAGGAGACGTCCGCGGCCAGCGCGAGCGCCGACAGCAGGAGCAGCGGCAGCACGTAGTGCAGCCAGAACGCCCGACGGGTGATCCGCCCGCGCCGCACGTACCAGGTCCAGAAGTCCACGGGTCTCCCCTGTCGATGTGCCGGTCTCTCCGGTGGAACGTACGGCCGGGCGGCCGGTTCCCGTGCTCAGACCTGCTGGCGGGTGCCGCTCTGCACAGCCTGCTCCGCCGCGGCGAGCACGCGCACCTGGTCCCGGCCGAACGCCGCGTCGCAGGGGTGCGTGCCCCCGGTGAGTGCGGCGGCCGTCAGCTCGTCGACGGCGACCGCGTGCGCCTCGTGCGCGGTCGCGCCGTCCTCGGGCAGGAGCACCAGGCGCCCGGTGTCCCCGTGCACCCAGAAGTCCTCCCCCGCCGACAGCGACGACGCGGTGGCCGACAGCGTCATCGTGCTGGTCGGTCCGTCCTCGTGCTCCAGCAGGACGCTGACCGTGCCGTCCGCGGCCCGGGTGCCCTGCGCGGCGACGACCGGACCCAGCGTCGGGGTCAGCAGCGACAGCGCGTGCGGGCCGAGGTCCCAGAGCGGGGCGCCGGGCCGGGCCCGCCACACCGACTCCCGGAACGGGCTGCCCGGGGCGAAGGTGTCCGCCAGCCAGGTGACCTGCCCACCGACCAGCGCCGACCGGGAGGCCTGGTCCAGCCAGGTGTGCGTCGACGTCCGGAAGCGGTAGGTCAGGAAGACCACCGACGCGACCCCGGCGGTCGAGGTCGCGGCGACCACCCGCTCGGCGTCGGGCAGCGACATCGCGATCGGCTTCTCCAGCAGCAGGTGGCAGCCGGCCTCCGCCGCACGCACCGCGAGGTCGGGCTGGACGTCCGGCGGGAGCGAGATCGAGACCGCGTCGACATCGGCCAGCAGGGCGTCGAGGTCGTCGGTGCCGGGGACGTCGAACTCCGCGCCCGCGGCCTGCGCCTTCTCCAGCGAGCGACCCCAGACGCCGACCAGCTCGGCGTCCGGGTGGGCGTGCAGCGAGGCGGCGTGCACGGTGCGTGCCCAGTAGCCGCTGCCCAGGACGGCGAAGCGCATCAGACGGCGCCGAACTGGCGGTCCCCGGCGTCGCCGAGGCCCGGGACGATGTAGGCGTTGCTGTTGAGCTCCTCGTCGACGCTGGCGGTGAAGACGCGCAGCGGCAGGCCGCTCTCCTCCAGCCGGGCGATGCCCTCCGGCGCCGCCAGCGCGCACAGCACGGTGATCGAGGTGCAGCCCCGGGCGGTGAGCAGCGTGCAGCAGTGCACCAGCGAACCGCCGGTGGCCAGCATCGGGTCCAGCACGAAGACCTGCCGGTCGACCAGGGTCTCGGGCAGCGAGGCCATGTAGGCCTCGGGCTCGAAGGTGACCTCGTTGCGGGCCAGCCCGACGAACCCCATCTGGGACTCCGGCAGCATCCCGTGCGCGGTGTCGGCCATGCCCAGCCCGGCGCGAAGCACGGGCACGATCAGCGGCGGGGCGGCCAGCCGGTAGCCCGTCGTCGTGGTCACCGGGGTGGTGATCTGCTCCTCGGCGAGCTCGAGGTCGCGGGTCGCCTCGTAGACCAGCATCTGGGTCAGCTCCCGCAACGCGGCGCGGAAGGCGGCGTTGTCGGTGCCCTCGTCCCGCATCCGGGACAGGCGGGCACGGGCGAGCGGGTGGTCGACCACGGTCAGCTGCACGGGGGGAACGGTAACGGCCGTGGGCCCGGCCACCCACCCGTCGGGGATGATGGCCGGCATGACCACCGCGCTGGACCCCTCGGCACCCGCTGCGGCGCCGGCCCGGACGACCCCGGACGCCTTCGCCGACGTGACCCGCTCGGAGTCGGCGTTCCGGTCCTTCCTGCACGGCCTGCCCGGCGTCGACCAGGTCGGTGCGGAGGCCCGCGCCGCCCAGCTGGGCACCCGGTCGATCAAGACGACGGCGAAGTCCTGGGCCATCGACACCGCCATCTCGATGGTGGACCTGACCACGCTGGAGGGCGCGGACACCCCGGGCAAGGTGCGCTCGCTGGCCGCCAAGGCCCGCCGTCCCGACCCGACCGACCCGGCCTGCCCCGCCGTCGCCGCGGTCTGCGTCTACGGCGACCTGGCCGGGGTCGCCACCGAGGCCCTGGCCGGCACCGGCATCCACACCGCCGCGGTGGCCACCGCGTTCCCGTCGGGGCGGGCCAGCCGGGCGGTCAAGCTCGCCG
>JAOPVM010000232.1 GCA_025966215.1 Klenkia sp. | reverse complement strand
GTGCGGTGGGCGGGCGACGCGCTGGCCGCGGCCGGCACCACCCACCTGGCCGCGGTCGCCGTCGGTGCGGCGTTGGCCGAGGTGGGGGTGCTCGACACCGTCGCCCCCGCCGACCTCGCCGGTCTGGTGGGCGCCGTCGACAGCCACCCCGTCGCCGCGCCCCGGGTCCCGCCGCCCGGTGACCCGGCAGCGGCCGGGGCCTGGTGGACCGGGCTCACCCTGGTCGAGCAGCAGGCCGTGGTCGCCGCCGACCCGGCCGCGATCGGCGGGCTGGACGGCGTCCCGGCGGCTGCCCGGGACGAGGCCAACCGGGCGCTGCTGGCCCGTGCCCTGGCCGACCCGCAGGCCGACGGCTTCCGGACAGCCGTGGCCGTCCAGGGTCAGCTCACCCGGCTGGCCGCCGACGGGCGGACCGCGCAGCTGGTGCTCTTCGACCCTGGCGAGGACCTCGTCGCCCTGGGTGTCGGTGACCTGGACACCGCGGGGGCGGTCGGGGTGCTCGTGCCCGGCATGATGACCGCCCCGGTCGGTGACCTGGGGGCGATGACCACCGACGCGGTGCACGTCCAGGACCTGGCCGAGGCAGCCGCGCCCGGCCTGGCGGTGGCCACCCTGGTCTGGATGGGCTACCAGACCCCGGGGGTCGGTTCCTTCCTCCTCCCGGTCAACGCACGGGCGGCCGGCCCGGTGCTGGACCGCACCCTCGACGGGCTCGCGGTGGCCCGGTCCGGGCCGGCGGCGGCCGGGGGAGGACAGCACCCGCGGACGACGCTGATCGCGCACAGCTACGGCACGGTGGTGGCCGGGGAGGCGGCCCGCGCCGACGGGGAGCTGGCCGCCGACGCCGTCGTGGTGCTCGGCAGCCCGGGCATGCGGGTGGCCGACGCGGACGGGCTCGAGGCCCCCGAGGTGTACGGCGCCTGGAACATCGAGGACCCGGTGTCCTGGTCGGGCTACTACGGTCCCGGGCCCTCCACGCCGTTCTTCGGGGCGGACCCGTTGCCCACCGATCCCGACCAGGGGCACACCTCTTACTACGACCCCGACCGGCCCACCCTGCAGGCGATCGCCGAGGTCGTGGCGGGCACCCGGGAGCCGTCCTGACCGGGGCCGCGGCGCGCCCCTGCCACCTCGTCGCAGGGACCGCCCGCTCGACCGTGGCCTACCGTGGCGCTGCCGGGCGGGTGCTGCGCCGCCGCTCTCCTCGGCACCCGGGTGCGTCCCGGCGCTCGCGCACAGCACCACCGACAGGAGCCCCGTTGCCCCCCACCAAGACCGCGAAGCCCACCACCGACGACGTCGAGGCCACCGCCGACACCGCCGCCGGTGGCACCGCCACGCCGCCGCGCAAGCGCGCCGCCGCGGCGTCGGGGGGCAAGCCGTTGGTCATCGTGGAGTCGCCGTCCAAGGCCAAGACGATCGCCGGCTACCTGGGCAGCGGGTACGTCGTGGAGTCCTCCATCGGACACATCCGGGACCTCCCGCGCAACGCCGCCGACGTGCCGGCGGCGCACAAGGGCGAGTCGTGGGCCCGGCTCGGCGTCGACGTGGACAACGGGTTCCACCCGCTCTACGTGATCAGCCCCGAGCGCAAGCAACAGGTCAGCCGGCTCAAGGCGCTGGTCAAGGACGCCTCCGAGGTCTTCCTCGCCACCGATGAGGACCGCGAGGGCGAGGCCATCGCCTGGCACCTGATCGACACCCTCAAGCCCAAGGTCCCGGCCCGGCGGATGGTCTTCCACGAGATCACCCCGGAGGCCATCGCCCGCGCGCTGGCCAACCCGCGTGAGCTGGACACCGCACTGGTCGACGCCCAGGAGACCCGGCGCATCCTGGACCGGCTCTACGGCTACGAGGTCTCCCCGGTGCTGTGGAAGAAGGTGCTGCCCAAGCTGTCGGCCGGCCGGGTGCAGTCCGTCGCCACCCGGATCGTGGTGGAGCGCGAGCGGGCCCGGATGCGCTTCACCGCTGCCGACTACTGGAGCCTGACCGGCGTCTTCGACGTCCGGCAGGGCGCGCAGGCCGCCGACGAGGGCGAGCCCACCAGCGTGACCGCCAGGCTGGTCAGCGTGGACGACCGCCGGGTCGCCACCGGCCGGGACTTCGAGCCCGACACCGGCACCGTGGCCAGCGACGTGGTGCACCTGGACGAGGCCGGCGCCCGCGGCCTGGCCGCCCGGCTGGAGTCCCGCCCGGTCGAGGTCGTGCGGGTCGACCAGAAGGACTACCGGCGCCGCCCCTACGCCCCGTTCACCACGTCCTCGCTGCAGCAGGAGGCCGGCCGGAAGTTCGGCTGGTCCTCCCAGCAGGTCATGCGCACCGCGCAGCGGCTGTACGAGAACGGCTTCATCACCTACATGCGCACCGACTCGACGAACCTGTCGGAGACGGCGCTGCGTGCGGCCCGCACCCAGGCCCGCGAGCTGTACGGCGACGCCTACGTGCCGGCCGAGGCGCGGCGGTACTCCAAGAAGGCCAAGGGCGCGCAGGAGGCGCACGAGGCCATCCGCCCGGCCGGGGACGCCTTCCGCACCCCCGGGCAGCTCGCCGGCCAGCTGGCGCGTGAGGAGTTCCGGCTCTACGAGCTGATCTGGCAGCGCACCGTCGCCTCCCAGATGTCCGACGCGGTGGGCAACACGGTGAGCATCCGGCTGGCCGGCACCTCGTCCACCGACGAGGCCGTCACCTTCACCGCCAGCGGTCGCACGATCACCTTCCCCGGGTTCCTCCGCGCCTACGTGGAGAGCCGGGAGGACCACGAGGTCGGCGACGCCGACGACGCGGAGAACCGACTGCCCCGGGTCGAGCGCGGCCAGCAGCTGGACACCCGGTCCCTGGACGCCAAGGGGCACACCACCACCCCGCCGGCCCGCTACACCGAGCCCTCGCTGACCAAGGCACTGGAGGAGCTCGGCATCGGTCGGCCCTCGACCTACGCCTCCATCATGCAGACCATCCAGGACCGCGGGTACGTCTGGAAGAAGGGCTCGGCCCTCATCCCGACGTTCGTGGCCTTCGCGGTGGTCAACCTGCTCGAGCAGCACTTCGCCGCGCTCGTCGACTACGACTTCACCGCCTCCCTGGAGGGCGAGCTCGACGAGATCGCCGGCGGCACGCTGCGCCGGGTCGACTGGCTGACCGAGTTCTACTTCGGCGGCGGGGGCGGGCACGCCGGGGGCATCGCGGCCTCGGGCGGGCTCAAGCAGGTCGTCGGCCAGCGGCTGGAGGAGATCGACGCCCGCGGGGTGAACTCCATCCCGCTGCGCGCCACCGGCCCGGACGGCCAGCCGGTGCTGGTCCGCGTCGGCCGCTACGGCCCCTACCTGCAGGCCGGCGGCGAGGAGGGCACCCGGGTCTCCATCGCCGACGACATCGCCCCCGACGAGCTCACCCCCGAGCGCGTCGAGGAGCTGCTCAACGCCCCCTCCGGTGACCGCGAGCTCGGGGTGCACCCCGAGTCGGGTCACACGGTGCTGGTCAAGGCCGGCCGCTACGGGCCCTACGTCACCACCGTGGTGCCCGAGGACAGCAAGGAGTCCCCGCGCACCGGCAGCCTGTTCGCCTCCATGAGCCCGGAGACGCTCACCCTCGACGAGGCGCTGAAGCTGCTGACACTGCCGCGCACCGTGGGCACCGCACCGGACGGCGAGGAGATCCAGGCCCTCAACGGCCGCTACGGGCCCTACCTCAAGAAGGGCACCGACTCCCGCTCGATCGACAGCGAGGAGAAGCTCTTCACCACCACGCTGGAGGAGGCCCTGGCGGTCTTCGCCCAGCCCAAGCAGCGTGGCCGGGCCGCGGCCAAGCCCCCGCTGAAGGAGCTGGGCCCCGACCCGGTCACCCAGGGCCAGGTCACCGTGCGGGAGGGCCGCTTCGGGCCCTACGTCACCGACGGGGAGTCCAACGCCAGCCTCCGCAAGGGCGACGACCCGGCGACGATCACCCTGGAGCGGGCAGCCGAGCTGCTGGTCGAGCGCCGTGAGCGGGCGCCGGTGAAGAAGAAGGCCGTCCGCAAGACCGCGGCCAAGAAGACCACCGCGAAGAAGACGACGGCAGCGAAGAAGACCCCCGCGGCGACGAAGACGACCACGGCGGCGAAGAAGACCACGACCGCGAAGAAGACGGCCGCGAAGAAGACGGCCGCGAAGAAGACCGCCGCCCGGACGACGACCGGCGACGGGGTCGTCCCGGCCGGGAGCTGACGGTGACCGGGCCGGCGTGGGACGCCCGGCGGACCTCCTTCGGGTCCGTCGCGGCCGACTACGCCGCGCTCCGGCCCGGGTACCCCGCCGACGCGGTCGCCTTCCTCCTGGGGGAGCGGCCGCTGGGGGTGCTCGACCTGGGTGCGGGCACCGGGCTGCTCACCGACCAGCTGCTGGCGGCCGGGCACGAGGTGCTGGCCGTCGACCCCTCGGCCGGGATGCTCGGCCAGCTCACCGCCCGGCTGCCGCAGGTGCGGGCCGCGGTCGGGGACGCGGAGGCGCTGCCCGTGCCCGACGCCCACGTGGACGCCGTGGTCGCCGGGCAGGCGGCGCACTGGTTCGATCCGGTGCGGGCCGCCCCCGAGCTCCGCCGGGTCCTGCGCCCCGGTGGCGTGCTCGGCTTCGTCTGGAACACCCGCGACGAGCGGGTGCCGTGGGTCGGCGCGCTCGGGGCGGCCCTGGCGGGCGAGGCCCGCGACCACGAGGCCGACCAGACCGTCGTCGCCCGGTTCGCCGCCGTCCTGTCCGCGGACGTCACCGAGCACCGGTCCACGGTCGTGCAGCGGCTGACCGCGGAGCAGGTGGTGGGCACCATCGGCACCCGCAGCTACGTCGCGACCATGACCCCCGAGGAGCGGACGACGTTCCTCGACCGGCTGCGCGCCCTGCTCGCCGAGCACCCCGACACCGCCGGCCGCGCCGAGCTCGAACTGCCGTACGTGACCCGCAGCTACCGGCTCGTCCCGGCCTGACCGACGGCGAACACCCGCCGGAAGGGCAGCAGCGTCGTCCCGTCGACACGCTGCGGGTAGGCCTCCCGCAGGGCCGCGGCGTACGCGCTCTCGAACGTCGCGGCGTCGTCCCCCAGCCGGGCCAGCACGGGTCTCAGCACCGAGCCCCGTACCCAGCCCAGCACGGCGTCCGCCCCGCTGAGCACGTGCAGGTACGTCGTCTCCCACGCCTGCGCCCGGAGACCCGAGGACTCCAGCACGTCCAGGTACCCGGCCGGGTCGTCCACCGCGGCCGTCGAGGGCGCCAGGTCGCCCACCCGGTCCGACCACCGGGGCCCCCGGCACAGCGCCGCGAGCAGCGCGTGCGTCGGCGCGGCGTGGTTGCCCGGCACCTGGAACCCCAGCCACCCACCCGGCGCCAGCGCAGCGGACCACGTCACGACCCGTCGCCGGTGCTCGGGCACCCACTGCAGGGCGGCGTTCGAGACCAACACGTCCAGCGGGCCGTCGGGCTCCCAGGTGCGCAGGTCCCCGCGCACGAAGGACACCCGGCCGGGGACGGCGTGCACCCGCGCGGCGGAGAGCATCGCGGGGGAGGAGTCCACCCCGGTCACCCGGGCGCGCGGCCAGCGCCGGGACAGCGACGCGGTGAGCTCTCCCTCCCCGCACCCCAGGTCCACCACGACGGCCGGGTCGACCGCCCCGACGTGGGCCAGCAGGTCGACGAAGGGCCGGGACCGCTCGTCGGCGAACCGCAGGTACTGGACCGGCGACCAGTCGGTGGGCACACCCCACCCTGGCGCACGGGGGCTGTCGGTGCCCGCCGGTACCGTCGGCCGCGTGACGAGCCAGGAGCACCGCCCGGCCGGGGTGTTCCTCGCCTTCGAGGGCGGCGAGGGGGCCGGCAAGTCCACCCAGGTCGCCCGGCTCGCGGCCTGGTTGACCGTGCAGGGGCGCACCGCCGTCACCACCCGCGAACCCGGCGCCACGACCATCGGCGGCACCGTCCGCCGGCTGCTGCTCGACCCCCACACCGTCGGGCTGTCGTCGCGGGCCGAGGCACTGCTCTACGCCGCCGACCGCGCCCAGCACGTGCACGAGGTGGTCCGCCCGGCCCTGGAGGCCGGTGCCGTCGTGGTCACCGACCGGTTCGTTGACAGCTCGCTGGCCTACCAGGGCGCCGGGCGCACCATCCCGGTGGA
>JAOPVM010000229.1 GCA_025966215.1 Klenkia sp. | reverse complement strand
TGGACGGCATGCCGTGCAGGTGGGTGGACGTCCACGGCACGTAGCCCAGCGTGGGATGGGTCGCGGGCAGCGCGTTGACCTGCCGCATCACCGTCTGTCGGCCGGCCCGGGCCTTGATGGTCGGGCCGGGGACCAGGCCGTTGTACCCCCACAGCGGGGTGCGCACCCCGGGCAGCACCTCCCCGACGAAGGCCTGCTGGGTGAGCTGGTAGTAGTCGGTGGTCGCGTCGCTGAGAGCCGGGGCCAGCACCGGGGGGACGACGAAGGGCACGGTGTAGGGCCGGGGCAGCTTGCTGCTGGCGATGCGCGAGGCGCTCTTGCCCGACAGCACCCCCGACCAGGGCAGGGCGAGCGCCGCGGCGCCCAGCACGGAGGTCTTGAGCAGGTCGCGGCGGTTCAGCGTGGGGCTGGGCATCCCGGTGTCTCCTGGGTCCGTCACGGCGGTGGTGGTGACCGGGCCAGCCTGGAGCCGTGTGCAGCGGCCCCCCAGCCGTCAACGGGGGGCACCGGAGACCCTGCAAGTGGGGGTGTCGGGCCAGCACGCAGGGTGACGGTCAGCCGGGTCGGTGCGGCCGGACCGGGAGGACGACGACGATCTCGGTCCCGCCCCCGTCGCGGGAGCCGAGCGAGGTCGTGCCCCCGACGTCGGCGACCCGGTCCTGCACCAGGCGCAGCCCGAGGTGTCCCTCGGCCCGTCGGTCCACGCCGTGCTCGGGGAGTCCGATCCCGTCGTCGGCGACGGTGAGCGCGACCGCGGCCTGACCGGAGCTGGTCTCCGCCGTGGTCAGCTCGACCCACAGGTGCTGGGCGCGGGCGTGGCGCCGGGCGTTGGACACCAGCTCCCGGGTGCTGCGGTAGACCGCCGCGGCCACCTCGGGAGCCACCGGGGGGAGCGCGATCACGGACACCTCCACCGTCAGCCCGTCCTGCTCGGCCGCCCGGGCCAGGTCGGTGACGGCCGCCCCGAGTCCCGGGCCGCTCAGATCGGGTGGGTAGACGTCCACCATCGAGCGGCGGAGGGAGCCCAGGGCGTCCTGGAGTGCGCCGGCCAGCCGGTCGAGCACCGCGTCCTCCTGCCCGGTGCGGCCCAGGCGCAGGGCCCCCAGGGCGTACGCGACGGCGGCGACGTCTTGGACCGGCCCGTCGTGGAGGTCGCCCGCGATGGTCCTGCGCTCCCGCTCGGACTCGGCCAGCGTGCGGGCGGCCAGGTCGCTGATGGCCTGCTCGTCCCGGTGGATCCGACGGGCCATCGACACGGCGATGGGCACCTGGACGCACTGCAGCACCACCAGGCCACCGACGGCCACCAGCAGGATCTGGCCGCGCAGCAGGTCGGTCTGCCGTTGCACGCCGTCGGAGCTGAAGTAGGCCTCCACGACCAGGTCGTCACCGGGCACGGGCATGGGGGCGTAGACCTCGACCATCGTCCCGCCGCCCTCGCCCGGTGCGCGGGTCTCCGGCGCCTCGTCCAGCCCGGCCACGACCTCCCCGCGGGCTGCCCGGGTGACCTCGTCCACCCCCGGGAACCGGCGTCCGACCAGGGTGGGGTCGGTGGCGTAGAGCACCGTTCCGTCGGCCGTCCAGACGACGAGCGAGCGGAGCTGGCCGTCCTGGACCCGCAGGGCCACCAGTCTGTCCAGGATGTCCCGGTCGGCGGTGTCCCCGGCCAGGGCGCCGGTCAGCAACGGCGCCACCGTCAGCCGGCCCAACCGCTCGGTGCTCGCCGCCGCCTCGTCCAGGGCGGTCCGGCGGGCGACCACCTCGCTCAGCAGGAAGGCCACCGTGCTGACCACGACCAGGACGACGACGCCGAGCCCCACGAAGGCCCCGACCCGTCGCAGGAGGTGGGCCGCGGCCACGACCGCCCCTCCCGGCAGGGGGCCGTCAGCGGCCGACCGCGGGGGAGTCCGGGACATCGACCAGCCCCAGGGCCTGGGCCCGGATGACGACCTCGAGCTGGGAGCTCGCGTCGAGCTTGTGGTGCAGCGACTTCACGTAGCCCCGGCAGGTCTCCAGGCTGATGCCCAGGACCCGCGCGGCGGACTTCACCGGCATGCCGCGGCCCAGGCAGGCCAGCACGTCACGTTCCCGGTCGGTCAGCCGCGGGGCGGCCGGCCCCGGCCCCGGCCCGGGCACGGCGGGCACAGCGGGGTGGGTGAAGACCGACCGGGCCACCAGCATCTGCCCGGCGCGACAGTGGTCCAGCACCTCGATCATCTCGGTCAACGACCCGTTCTTCGGGATGAACGCCGATGCTCCAGCCTGGCCGGCCCGGGCCACCCAGTCGGGGTCGCTGTGCGCGGTGACCACCGCGATGACGGTGTCCGGGGCCAGCTCGCGGATCCGTCGGGTGGCCGCGATGCCGTCCTGCCCGGGCATCTGCACGTCCATCACGACGACGTCGGGCCGCAGCCGCAGGACCGCCTCGACGGCCTCGTCGAAGGAGCCGGCCACACCCACCGGGAGCATCCCGGCCTGTCCCAGGGCGGCGGACAGCAGCTCGGCGAAGCTGCGGTGGTCGTCGACGACCAGCACGGTGCGCAACGACGCAGTGGGGGCCAGGACAGTCGGCACGGGGGCCTCGGGGGGGCTCGGGGGGCGCGGTTGCAGGTGAGGTGGGTCACCACACCGCGGGGGCGCCCTCAGGTCAACAGGCCCTCGGCCCACACCTCCTCCGGAGGGAGGACCCGCGGGGACCGCTGGTCGTGTCGTGACTCACCGTGACCGCGGGAGGTGCGTTCCTGCAGGACGGGCGTCACCCAGTGGCTCCCCGGCGGCCACGAGCCGGACCAGGTGCGGGAGCAGCATCGGGTCCTCGCCCTTGAGGACGACGCCGGCGGCCCCCGCCGCCGCGGCGCTGGCCCCGAGGTCGGCCGACCAGCTGCCGGTCAGCACCAGCACCCGCGTGGCCGAGGCGGCCCGGACCAGGCGGGTGGCCTCCAGACCGGACAGTCGGGGCATCCGCAGGTCCAGCAGCGCCACGTCCGGGGCCAGGCGCAGGACGGCGGGGAGCACCTCGTCGCCGTCGGCGCACTCGGCCACCACCCGGATGTCGTGGGTCTGGTGCAGGAGGTCGACCACGCTGTGCCGGACCAGTGGGTGGTCGTCGGCGACGAGCACCGTGATCACGTGGCCTCCCGACCGTCGTCCTGCCCGAGGGTGGCACCGGTGGAGCGCTCGCGCAGCCCCGCACCAGGGGGGACCGGGACCCCCGGCCCTGGGGGTCGGGGCGGCGCTGTCCTACCCGCGGGCGGCGAGCACCCGGGTGTAGACGTCCACGGTCTGCCGGGCGATCGCCGGCCAGCCGAACTCGGCCAGCACCCGCTCGCGCCCGGCCGCGCCCATCCGGGCGGCCCGGTCGGGGTCGGCGAGCAGCTCGGCCATCCGGGCGGCCAGGCCCGTGGCGAAGGCGACCGGGTCGGCCTCGTCGTAGGGCACCAGCAGCCCGGTCCGCCCGTCGTCGACGACCTCGGGGATCCCGCCCACGGCCGAGGCCACCACGGCGGTGCCGCAGGCGGCGGCCTCCAGGTTCACGATGCCCAGCGGCTCGTACACCGACGGGACGACGAACACCGTCGCCCCGGTGATCAGCGGCACCAGCTTCTCGCGCGGCAGCATCTCCTCGATCCAGACCACCCCGGTGCGCCGGGCCTGCAGCTCGGCGACGGCGTCGGCGACCTGCTGGCGCTCGGCCGGGGTGTCCGCGGCACCGGCGCACAGCACCAGGCCGGCGTGCTCGGGCAGCTGCTCGGCGGCGGCCAGCAGGTGCACCAGGCCCTTCTGTCGGGTGATCCGGCCGACGAAGAGGGCATAGGGCCGGGCGGGGTCCACGCCCACCGAGCGGACGACGTCGTCGTCGGGGGTGGGCCGGTAGGCCTGGGCGTCCACGCCGTTGCCCACGACCAGCACCTTCGCCGGGTCGAGGTCGGGGTAGGCGTCCAGCACGTCGGTGCGCATCCCGTTGCTGACCGCGACGACGGCGTCGGCGGCCAGGTAGGCGGTGCGCTCGACCCAGCTGGAGAGCCGGTAGCCCCCGCCCAGCTGCTCGGCCTTCCACGGCCGGCGCGGCTCGAGGGAGTGCGCGGTGACCACGTGCGGGATGCCGTGCACCAGCGAGGCCAGCTGTCCGGCGTGGTTGGCGTACCAGGTGTGCGAGTGCACCAGGTCGGCCCCGCCCAGCGCCGCGGCGATCTCCACGTCCACCCCGACGGCCTGCAGCGCGCCGTTGGCCCCGGCGAGGCCGGCCGGGACGGCGTGCGCGGTGGCGTCGGTGCGCGGGCCGCCGAAGCAGTGCACGTCGAGCTCGGGCCCGTCGGCCAGCTCCCGCATCGCGGCCACCAGGTGCTCGACGTGGACGCCGGCGCCCCCGTAGACGTCCGGCGGCCATTCCCGGGTGACGACTCCCACGCGCATGCGGCAGACCCTAAGGCGGCGGGGGGCGCGCCCGCAGCGGGCGGTCGGCGCGACGACCGGGTGCGCACCGGGCGGCAGAGGGCATTAGGTTGATCACATGCGTGGCAGCCCGCGGGTCCTCGGCATCGTCCTCGCCGGTGGAGAGGGGAAGCGACTCTCCCCGCTGACCCAGGACCGGGCCAAGCCCGCCGTCCCGTTCGGCGGCAACTACCGGTTGATCGACTTCGTGCTGTCCAACCTGGTGAACGCCGAGATCCGACAGATCGCCGTGCTGACGCAGTACAAGAGCCACTCGCTGGACCGGCACATCACCACCACGTGGCGGATGAGCAGCCTGCTGGGCAACTACGTCACTCCGGTGCCCGCCCAGCAGCGGCTGGGCCCGCGCTGGTTCACCGGCAGCGCCGACGCGATCTTCCAGTCGCTGAACCTGATCTACGACGCCCGCCCGGAGATCGTCGTGGTCTTCGGCGCCGACCACGTCTACCGCATGGACCCCTCGCAGATGATCGACCAGCACCTGCAGACCGGGGCCGGTGTCACCGTCGCCGGGCTGCGGGTGCCGCGGCACGAGGCCACCGAGTTCGGTGTCATCGACGCCACCGCCGAGGGCAAGGTGAAGAGCTTCCTGGAGAAGCCCGCGGACCCGCCCGGCCTGCCGGACTCGCCCGAGGAGAGCTTCGCCTCGATGGGCAACTACGTCTTCACCACCGACGCGCTGCTGGAGGCCCTGCGCGCCGACGCCGAGGACGAGTCGTCGGTGCACGACATGGGCGGGTCGATCATGCCGATGCTCGCCGACAGGGGCGAGGCCTGGGTCTACGACTTCACCACCAACGTGGTGCCCGGGGCCACCGACCGCGACCACGGCTACTGGCGTGACGTGGGGACGATGGACTCCTACTACGACTCCCACATGGACCTGCGGTCGGTCACCCCGGTGTTCAACCTCTACAACGACCGGTGGCCGATCTACACGCTGCCCCCGCAGCTCCCGCCGGCCAAGTTCGTGCTCGGCGGGCGCGCCGAGGACTCCATGGTCAGTGCCGGGGTCATCGTCGGTGGCGGGTCGGTGCGCGGTTCGGTGCTCAGCCCCGGCGTGCGCGTGGACCGGGCCAGCACCGTCGAGGACAGCGTGCTGATGGACGGTGTGCACATCGGCGAGGGCGCGGTCGTCCGCCGGGCGATCCTGGACAAGAACGTCGTCGTCCCGCCGTGGGCCCGGATCGGGGTGGACCTCGACGAGGACCGCACCCGTTACCACGTCAGCGCCGGCGGGGTCACGGTGCTGGGCAAGGGCGCCCGCGCGATCGTGTGACCGCGCCCCTGGTGGTCACCCTGCTCCTCGCCGAGGACGCGCAGGGCCGGTTCGACCGGTTGCGCGAGCAGCACTTCCCGGTCGACCGCAACCACCTGCAGGCACACGTCACGCTGTTCCACGCGGTGCCCGGTGAGCACCTCGAGGCCGTCACCACCGACCTGGGGACGGCGGCCGACCGGGCGCCGTTCGACGTGCAGGTCACCGGACCGAGGCTGCTGGGCCGCGGGGTGGCCTACGACCTCGCCGCTCCCGAGCTGACCGCACTGCGCGCGGACCTGGCCCGGTCCTGGGCGCCCTGGCTCACCCGGCAGGACGCGTCCTGGCGGCACCCGCACGTCACGGTGCAGAACAAGGTCCGTCCCGAGCAGGCCAGGGCGTTGCACGCAGACCTGGCTGCGGCGTTCACCCCGGAGCGGGTGCCCGCCGTCGGGTTGGGGCTGTGGCGCTACCTGGGCGGGCCGTGGGAGCCGGTGGAGCGCTTCGCGTTCTAGTCGGCGCGCTTGGTGGCCACGAGCAGGCCCGCGCCGACCGGGACCACCGCGCAGACCAGCCCCTCGTCGTCCTTCACCCCACGCACCATCTCCCGCCAGGCCACCGTCTGGGGGTCGCGCTGCTTGCGGTCCCCGACGTGGGAGTCGGTGATGCCGTGCAGCACCAGGGAGCCGCCCGGGCGCACCAGGCCCAGGAGGGCGGACAGCTGCTTGGAGTACTCCGCCGGCGGGCCGGCGCAGGTGACGATGTCGTAGGCCCCGGTCGACAGCCGGGGGAGCACCTCGCCGACGGTGCCGAAGATCAGCCGGGTCCGGCCGCCGCCGACGCCGGCGTCGGCGAAGGTCCGGCGGGCGGCGCGCAGCTCGGTGGGGTCGGCGTCCAACGCGGTGAGGACGCCGTCGGGGCGCATGCCCTGCAGCAGCCAGAGCGCGGCGACCCCGCCACCGCCGCCGATG
>JAOPVM010000224.1 GCA_025966215.1 Klenkia sp. | reverse complement strand
CACCGGCAGGGTGGCCAGGGCGACCACGACGGTCAGGTGCCCCGAGAGCACGAGCGCCACCCCGCCGGGCACCGCGGCCAGGGTGGGCAGCCCCAGCGCCAGGCCGTACAGGCCGAGGGACTCCCCGCGGCGGGCCACCGGCACCGCCCGGGCGGCGATCGTCGCGCCGAGCACGGTGATCACCCCGAAGCCGGTGCCGCGCACCCCGGAGACGACCGACAGCCAGACCAGGCCGTCGCCGAGCAGGTACAGCGGCGCCGGGGCACCCAGCGAGAGCAGGCCTCCGGCCAGCACCGGGCCGAGACCGGAGCGGGCGACCAGCCGGGGGACGACGAGCTGGGTGAGCACCGTCGCAGCGAGGAAGACGGTGGTGACCAGACCGGCCCCGCCGACCCCGGCGCCGCCCTGGACGGCGTAGGAGGGCAGCGCAGCGAGGGTGACGGCGTAGCTGGTGAAGCCGAGCCCGGAGGCGCCCAGCAACGCGCGGACGGCGGGGATCCGCCACACCGGGCCCGTCTGCTGCTCCGCTCCCCCGTCCATCTGCGTCCTGGAGCATGCCGCAGACTCGAGCGATGCCCGACGCCGCCCTCCCACCGTCCACCACCGTCGTCGTGATGGGGGTGTCGGGGACGGGCAAGTCGACCGTGGGCGAGCAGATCGCCCAGCGACTGGGCTGGGAGTTCGTCGAGGGCGACGACCTGCACCCGCCGGCCAACGTCGAGAAGATGCGCTCGGGCACCCCGCTGACCGACGATGACCGCTGGCCGTGGCTGCGCGCGGTGGCCGCCGCGATCGGGGAGCACGAGGCGGCCGGCCGGAGCATGGTCATCACCTGCTCGGCGCTCAAGCACGAGTACCGCGACCTGCTCCGCGAGGGCCACGAGTCGGTGTGGTTCGCCCACGTGGACACCCGCGAGGAGGTCCTCGTCGAGCGGCTGCGCACGCGGACCGGCCACTACATGCCCGGCTCCCTGCTGGAGAGCCAGCTGGCCACCCTCGAGCCCCTCACCGACGACGAGCCCGGCCACCGCTACGACGGCGAGGGCTCCATCGAGGAGACCGTCCAGACCCTGCTCCGCGAGCTCGCCGAGGAGCGCGGCGTCACCGCCTGACGCTCACCCCATGTGCGGGTACTCGTGCCTGCGAGCCGCGTCGAAGGTCTCCTTCACGACCCTCGTGCTGGTCCAGCGCTGCAGGTTCTGCGCGGCGCCGGCCTTGTCGTTGGTGCCCGAGGCTCGGGCCCCGCCAAAGGGCTGCTGGCCGACGACGGCGCCGGTCGGCTTGTCGTTGACGTAGAAGTTGCCCGCGGCGTGGCGCAGCACGTGCGAGGCGTGCGCGATGGCGGCCCGGTCGCGGGCGATCACGGCGCCGGTGAGCGCGTAGGGCGCGACGGACTCCATCTGGTGCAGCACGGTGTCGTAGTCGGCGTCGTCGAAGACGTGCACGGCGAGCACCGGGCCGAAGTACTCGGTGCCGAAGACCTCGTGGGTGGGGTCGGTGCCCTCGATCAGGGTGGGCCGGACGAAGAAGCCCTCGCTGTCGTCGGCGGTGCCGCCGGCGATCACGGACAGCGCGTCGTCCGAGCGCGCCCGGTCGAGCACCCCGGAGAGCTTCGCGAAGGACGTGGCGTCGATGACCGCGCCCAGGAAGTTCGCGAAGTCGGTGACCGGGCCCATCGGGAGCGACTCGACGGTGTCGACGAGGTCGTCGCGGATGCGGTCCCACACGCTGCGCGGCACGTAGGCCCGCGATGCCGCCGAGCACTTCTGGCCCTGGTACTCGAAGGCGCCGCGGACCAGCGCGGTGCGCAGCACCTCGGCGTCGGCCGAGGGGTGCGCGACGACGAAGTCCTTGCCGCCGGTCTCCCCGACGATCCGCGGGTAGGAGCGGTACTCGGCGATCCGGGTGCCGACGGTGCGCCACAGGTGCTGGAACACCGCGGTGGACCCGGTGAAGTGGATCCCGGCGAGGTCGCGGTCGGCGAGCACCACGTCGGAGACCGCGACGCCGTCCCCGGGCAGCATGTTGATCACACCGTCGGGCAGCCCGGCTGCCTCGAGCAGCCGCATGAGCTGGTGGGCGGCGAACTGCTGGGTGGGTGCGGGCTTCCACACGACGGTGTTGCCCATCAGCGCGGGCGCGGTGGGCAGGTTGCCGGCGATGGCGGGGAAGTTGAACGGGGTGACGGCGTAGACCGGGCCCTCGAGCGGGCGGTGGTCGATCCGGTTCCAGACCCCGGGTGAGCTGACCGGCTGCTCGGCGTGGATCTGGCGGGCGAAGTGCACGTTGTAGCGCCAGAAGTCCGCGAGCTCGCAGGCGGCGTCGATCTCGGCCTGGTACGCGGTCTTGGACTGCCCGAGCATCGTGGCGGCGTTCAGCGTCTGCCGCCACGGCCCGGCGAGCAGGTCCGCGGCTTTGAGGAACACCGCGGCCCGGTCGTCCTGGGACAGCTCGGCCCAGCCGGGGGCGGCGGCCCGCGCGGCGGCCAGCGCGTCCGTGGCGTCGGCGGCGGTGGAGTGCGCCGAGGTCCCCAGCACCTGGGCACGGGCGTGCGGGGCGACGACGTCGAAGGACTCCCCACCGGGCATCCGCCGGACACCGCCGATGGTGGCGGTGAGCTCGGCCGGCGTAGCGGCGAGCCGGGTCAGCTCGGCCTGCAGCTGCGCCCGCTCGGGCGAGCCGGGGGCGTACTGCAGCACCGTCTCGTTGCGCGGGCTGGGGACCTGGGTGATGCCGTCCACGGTGGGCTCCTAGGAAGTCGTGAGCAGGGAGCGGAGGAAGAACTGCAGGTTGGCGGGGCGCTCGGCCAGCCGGCGCATGAAGTAGCCGTACCAGTCGGCGCCGTAGGGCACGTAGGCCCGCACGGTGTGCCCCTCGCGGGCCAGCCGCTGCTGCTCCCCCGCGCGGATGCCGTAGAGCAGCTGGAACTCGTGGCTGTCGGCGGCCCGCCCGGTCTCGGCCACCAGCTCCAGGACGAGGGCGATCATCGCCGGGTCGTGGGTGCCGGCCATCGGGTACCCGTCGCCCCGGTAGAGCGTGCCGAGGCAGCGCCGGTAGGCGGCGTCGACGTCGGCCTTCCCGGTGTGCGCGACGGCGTCCGGCTCGGCGTAGGCGCCCTTGACCAGCCGCACCCGGGAGCCGGCGACGGCGAGCACGCGGGCGTCGTCCTCGGTGCGGTGCAGCGCGGCCTGCAGGACCGCGCCGGTGCCGGGGTGGTCGCGGCGCAGCTCGGCGAGCACGGCCAGCGTGGAGTCCACGGTGCGGTGGTCCTCCATGTCAAGGGTGACCGTCGTGCCGATCGCGGTGGCGGTCTCGACGACCGGGCGGACCAGCTCCAGCGCCACGTCGTGCCCGCCGGGCAGCGCCTGCCCGAACGCCGACAGCTTCACCGACACCTCGGCCGCCCGGCCGAGCTGCAGGGGGGCGAGGCCGTCGAGCAGGGCCAGGTAGGCGTCCCGGGAGCGGGTGGCCTCGATGCGGCCGGTGACGTCCTCCCCGAGGTGGTCCAGGGTCACCGCGAGGCCCTCGGCGCGCAGCGTCTCCACGGCGGCGAGCGCGTCGGGCAGGGTCTCCCCGGCGACGAAGCGGTCCACGACGCGGCGGGTCACCGGGGTGCCGACGACGGCCCGACGCAGGGCCGGACGGCGGGACGCGGCGAGCAGCGCCTGACCGAGCACGGTGACCTCCGGGGGTCGGGGTGGTGTGCCGACGACGCTAGGAGCGCACCGGGTCGGTGCACCAGCGACAGACGTCCGGAGTCCTTCCTACGATCGTCTGATGCGGGACGACCTCCAGGACCTCGTCGACGAGGTGTCGAGGCTGCTCGGCGCGCCCGCGACCCTGGAGGACCCGGACTTCACGCTGCTGGCCTTCTGCGCGCAGGGCGAGGACGCCTCGGACGACAGCGGCCCCGGCACCGCCCTGGACGCCGTCCGCACCCGCTCGATCCTGACCCGCGGCTCGCCGGCGGCCACCCGGCGGTGGTTCAGCGACTTCGGCATCGCCGGGGCCACGGCACCGCTGCGCACCCCGGCCGACCCGACCGCCGGCATCCTGACCCGGCTGTGCCTGCCCGTGCGGCACCGCGGCCGG
>JAOPVM010000216.1 GCA_025966215.1 Klenkia sp. | reverse complement strand
CTTGATGACGTCGGCGGCCGAGCCCTGGATGGGGGCGTTGAGCGCCATCCGCTCGGCCATGTCCCGACGCTGCCTGTTGTCGCTGGTCAGGTCGGGCAGGTAGCGGCGGCGGCCCATCGTGGTCTCGGTGTACCCGGTCTGCCGGGCGTCCTCCACCACGCCGTCCAGGTAGTCCCGGATCCCGCCGAACCGCTCGAAGTAGGCGGTCATCTGCCCCCGCGCCTCCTCCGGGGTGATCCGCAGCTGCTGGGCCAGCCCGTAGGCGCTCAACCCGTAGGCCAGCCCGTAGCTCATCGCCTTGATCCGGCGCCGCATCTCCGGGTCGACCTGCTCGATCGGGATGTCGAAGGCCCGCGAGGCGACGAAGGTGTGCAGGTCCTCCCCCGAGGTGAAGGCCTCGATCAGCGCGGCGTCCTCGGACAGGTGGGCCATGATCCGCATCTCGATCTGGCTGTAGTCCGCGGTCATCAGCGACTCGTAGCCCTGCCCGACCACGAACGCCTGCCGGATCCGCCGGCCCTCCACGCTGCGGATCGGGATGTTCTGCAGGTTGGGGTCGGTGGAGGACAACCGGCCGGTGGCCGCGATGGTCTGCTGGAACGTGGTGTGGATGCGCCCGGCGTCGTCCACCATCGGGATCAGCCCGTCGATGACGGTGCGCAGCCGGGTGACGTCGCGGTGCCGCAGCAGCGCCTCCAGGAACGGGTGCGGCGCGGTCGCCTGCAGCGTGGTGAGGGCGTCGGCGTCGGTGGTGTAGCCGGTCTTGTTCTTCTTGGTCTTCGGCAGGCCGAGCTGGTCGAACAGCACCGCCTGCAGCTGCTTGGGTGAGCCCAGGTTGATCTCCTGGCCACCGATCGCCTCGTAGGCGTCGGCGGCGGCCTCGGCGACCGAGGCGGCGAACTCGGCCTGCAGGTCGTGCAACAGGTCGACGTCGGCGGCGATGCCGCGCTGCTCCATCCTGGCCAGCACCCGGGTCAGCGGCAGCTCGAGGCCGGTGAGCAGCTGGTCGCCGCCCTTCTGGCCCAGCAGCTGCTCCAGGGCGTCGGACAGGTCGTTGACCGCGACGGCCTTGCGGGCGTCGGCGACGGCGGCCTCGCGGGCCACGTCCTCCTCGGTGGGGCCCATGCCGTCCAGGCTGAGCTGCTGCTCGACCGGCTCGGGGTCGGTGAGCTCACGGCGCAGGTAGCGGACGGCGAGGTCGCCGAGGTCGAAGGACCGCTGACCGGGCAGCGCCAGGTAGGCGGCCAGGGCGGTGTCGCTGACCTCGCCGGCGAGGTCCCAACCGCGGGCCCAGACGGCGAGCAGCGGGCCCTTGACCTCGTGCACGACCTTCGTCGCCGACGGGTCGGCCAACCAGGCGGCCAGGGCCTGCTCGTCGGTGACGTCGAGGTCGGGTCCCAGATCCAGGAACACCGTGTGGTCGTCGCCGGCGGCCAGCGCGATGCCGGTCAGTTCACCGGTGCCGCGGCCCCAGGTGCCGCGGAAGACGATGCCGGTGTGCCCGGTGCGGGCGTGCGCGTCGAGCCAGTCGCCCAGTCCGCCCGGGACCAGGTCGTCGACGGTGACGTCGATCCCGCCGTCCACCTCGGGCTCGGCGCTGGTGAGGGTGGAGAACAGCCGGTCGCGCAGCACCCGGAACTGCAGGTTGTCGAACAGCGTGTGCACCTCGGCGCGGTCCCAGGCCTGGACGGCCAGGTCGACCGGGTGCAGGTCCAGGGCGACCGAGCGGTCGAGCTCGGTGAGCCGCCGGTTCTGCAGGACCGAGGACAGGTGCTCGCGCAGCTTCTCCCCGACCTTGCCCTTGACGGTGTCGACCTGGTCGACGAGCTGGTCCAGCGACCCGTACTCGCGGATCCACTTCGAGGCCGTCTTCTCCCCGACGCTGGGGATCCCCGGCAGGTTGTCCGAGGGGTCGCCGCGCAACGCCGCGAAGTCGGGGTACTGCGTGGGCGTGAGGCCGTACTTCTCCTCCACCGCCTCCGGGGTGAACCGGGTCAGGTCCGAGACCCCCTTGCGCGGGTACAGCACGGTCACGTGCTCGTTGACCAGCTGGAGCGCATCGCGGTCACCGGTGCAGATGAGCACGTCCATGCCGGACTCGACGGCCTGCACGGTCAGGGTGGCGATCACGTCGTCGGCCTCGAAGCCCGCGGCGGTCAGCACCGGGACGTGCAGCGCGGCGAGCACCTCCTGGATCAGGCTCACCTGGCCGCGGAAGTCGGTCGGGCTCTCGCTCCGGTTGGCCTTGTACCCGGCGAAGATCTCGCTGCGGAAGGTCTGGCGCCCCACGTCGAAGGCCACCGCCAGGTGCGAGGGCGCCTCGTCGCGCAGCACGTTGATCAGCATGGAGGTGAACCCGTAGACGGCGTTCGTCGGCTGACCGGTGGTCGTCGAGAAGTTCTCCACCGGCAGCGCGAAGAAGGCCCGGTAGGCCAGGGAGTGGCCGTCGAGCAGCAGCAGCCGGGGACGCGGCTGCGAGCCGTCGGGGGTGCTGTCGGTGGGGGTGGACGCGGGGGCGGAGACCGGAGCGGACATCGCGCGCCACCTTATGACCCGGGTACGACAGTCCGGGAGCCCTCGCCTGCGGCGACGGCTACCGTGCGCCGGTGCCCACCCCACGCCCCGACTGGGCCCCGGAACCGACCGGGCTCGACGCCAAGCTCGGCATCGTCATCACCGACTTCGACCCCGACCGGATGGTCGCGACCATGCCGGTGGCGGGCAACGAACAGCCCCACGGCCTGCTGCACGGCGGGGCCACCTGCGCCCTGGTGGAGTCGATCGGCTCGTGGGCCGCGGCCCTGCACGCCGGGCCGGGCCGCCAGGTGGTCGGCATCGAGCTCAACGCCTCCTACCTGCGCGCGGCCACCGAGGGCGACGTCACCGCCGTGTGCACCCCGGTGCGCCGCGGCCGCACGCTGGCCACCTTCCTCGTCGAGGTCAGCGACGACCAGGGACGCCCGACGGCGACAGCGCGACTGACCTGCCTGGTCAAGCAGGGCTGACGCGGGAAGTCCTCCTGGTCGCGGCGGGTCGCGAAAGGGTCACGGCCCGTCGAGAGGACCCGAAACCGCAACAAACGTGGGTTACGGTTCCGCCCGTTCAACCGACGGCTGCCCGGTGTCCACCACGACCCGGCCGTCGTCCCCACTCCACGGCCAGGAGGTCGAGTGACGCACGCACTCACCCGTGCTCCCGAGCACGGTGCCCGGACGGGACCGCCCCGCGGGCGACCGCCGGGCCGGTTCCGCCGGCTGTTCGCCAGGACGGCGGGCCGTCGGTCCCTCGTGCTGGCCATGCTGGTCGCCGCGTTCGCGATGTCGGTGGCCACGCTGCTGCCCTCGGGCGTCGCCAGCGCCGAGGGTGAGCGGATCGTCGGCACCCTGCAGACCAGCGTCAGCGGCCCGATCCCCGACGTCGAGGTCACGGTCACCACCGCCGACGGTGATGAGGTCGACTCGGCGACCACCGACGAGAACGGCCGCTTCGCCATCGACCTCCCCGACGGGGCCGGGGACTACACCGTCGGCATCGACGGCGACGCGCTGCCCGACGGGGTCACCCTCGGGCCGCAGGGCGACACCCGCGACGTCACCGTGGACACCGGTCGCTCCCAGCCGGTCAACTTCGGGCTGCAGGACGGCACCGCCAACAGCGGCGGCGGCAACGTCCGGGCCGTCCAGCTGCTCGTCGACGGGCTGCGCTTCGGCCTGATCATCGCCGTCTGCGCCGTGGGTCTGTCGCTGATCTTCGGCACCACCGGCCTGACCAACTTCGCCCACGGCGAGCTGGTCACCATCGGCGCCATCGTGGCCTGGTACGTCAACGTGCAGGGCGGGGTGCCGCTGATCGCGGCCACGCTCATCGCCATGGTGGTCGGGGCCGGGGTCGGCGCACTCCACGAACTGGCCCTGTGGCGCCCGCTGCGCAAGCGCGGCACCGGGCTCGTGGCGGCCCTGGTGGTCTCGATCGGCCTGTCGCTGCTGCTGCGCTACCTGCTGCAGATCATCTACGGCGGGTTCTCCAACCCCTACGCCGAGTACCAGTCCCAGCGGGCCCAGAGCTACGGCGTCTTCACCCTCACCAACCGGGCCCTGGCGTCGATCGTCATCGCCCTGGTGGTGCTGGTGCTCGTCGCGCTCATGCTCCAGAAGACCAAGATCGGCAAGGCCATGCGGGCGGTCTCGGACAACCGGGACCTCGCCGCCTCCTCGGGCATCGACGTCAACCGCGTCATCCTCATCGTCTGGATGATGGGCGGGTCCCTGGCGGCCCTGGGCGGCGTGCTGCTCGGACTGTCCGACCAGGTCCAGTGGGACATGGGCTTCCGTCTGCTGCTGCTGATGTTCGCCGGGGTCACCCTCGGTGGGCTGGGCACGGCCTACGGCGCCCTGGTCGGCAGCGTCATCATCGGTGTGTTCGTCCAGATGTCCACCCTGGTCATCCCGGACGACGTGAAGTACGTCGGAGGTCTGCTCCTCTTGATCGTCATCCTCGTCATCCGGCCCCAGGGCATCCTGGGCAGCCGGGCCCGGATCGGCTGACCCGGTGAGCGACCTCCTCGACGCCCTCGCGATCGCGCTGAAGTCGGGCCTGGGCTTCCAGGCCATCTTCTTCGCGCTGCTCGCCATCGGCATCAACGTGCACTTCGGCTACACCGGGCTGCTGAACTTCGGTCAGATCGCCTTCGCCATGCTCGGTGGCTTCGGCATCGCCATCTCGGTCAGCAAGTGGGGCATGCCGTTCTGGGTCGGCGTCGTCGTCGGCATCGTCGCGGCGATCGTGCTGGCCCTGCTGCTGGGCCTGCCCACCCTGCGGCTGCGGGCGGACTACCTGGCGATCGTCACGATCGCCACGGCCGAGGGGCTGCGACTGCTGTTCCGGTCGGTCTCGGCCACCCCGGTCACCAACGGCACCCGCGGCCTGTCGGCGTTCAACCAGAGCTTCATCGCCCTCGCGCCCTGGGACACCCAGCGTCGTTACGCGATCCTGGGCACCTCGTGGAGCGGCGGCGAGCTCTGGGTCGCCACCGTCGGCTGGATCCTCGTCGCGCTGGCCAGCCTGCTGGTCTACCAGCTCATGCGCAGCCCCTGGGGCCGCGTGCTGAAGGCCATCCGCGAGGACGAGGACGCCGTCCGCGCCCTGGGCAAGAACGTCTACAGCTACAAGATGCAGGCGCTCGTGCTCGGTGCGGTCTTCGGTGCGCTCGGCGGCATGGTCTACGCCGTCGGCACCGGCTCGGCGATCCCCGACCAGTACCAGAACGCCAACACGTTCCTGGCCTACGCCGCCCTCATCCTGGGTGGCGCGGCCCGCGTGCTGGGCCCCGTCGTGGGGTCGATCATCCTGCTGTTCATCCTGCAGTTCGCCGACACCGGCCTGCGCTCGCTGATCAGCAACGGGATCATCCCCGACACCCTGCTGTCCTCCACCGACGTCGCGCAGATCCGCTTCGTCCTGGTCGGCATCGGGCTCATGCTGCTGTTGGTGTTCCGACCCCAGGGCATCTTCGGTGACCGACGAGAGGTGATGCTCGATGCCCGCTGACCCCAGTCCCGTCCCGCCGGCCGACCGTCCCGCCCCGGCCCGGCTCGCCCAGGCGGCGCTGGCGGACCTGCCCTGGCAGGTCGGCGTCGCCAAGCCCGACCCGGCGCTCGTCGTCGACGGGGTCACCCGCACCTTCGGCGGGCTCACCGCGGTCTCGGTGGACCACCTGGAGATCCAGCGCGGCGGCATCACCGGGCTGATCGGGCCCAACGGCGCCGGCAAGACGACGCTGTTCAACCTGCTCACCGGGTTCGACCAGCCCGACACCGGCACCTGGACCTTCGACGGCCAGTCGCTGGGCAAGCTGTCCCCGCACAAGGTGGCCCGGCTCGGCGTCGTCCGCACGTTCCAGCTGACCAAGGCGCTCTCCCGCCTGACCGTCATGCAGAACATGCTGCTGGGCGCCCAGGACCAGAACGGGGAGTCCTTCCTCAAGGCCCTGGTGCCCGGGACCTGGCGTCGCCAGGAGACCGCGAACACCGAGCGCGCCATGGAACTGCTCACGCGCTTCAAGCTCGACGCCAAGAAGGACGACTTCGCCGGCATCCTCTCCGGCGGGCAGCGCAAGCTGCTGGAGATGGCCCGTGCGCTGATGAGCGACCCCAAGGTCGTCATGCTCGACGAGCCCAGGGCCGGGGTGAACCCGGCGCTGACCCAGTCCCTGCTGGGCCACGTCAAGGACCTCCGCGAGGACGGCATGACCGTGGTCTTCGTCGAGCACGACATGGACGTCGTCCGCGACATCAGCGACTGGGTGGTCGTGATGGCCGCCGGCAAGATCATCGCCGAGGGCCCGCCGGAGTCGATCTCGCAGAACAAGGACGTCGTCGACGCCTACCTGGGCGCCCACCACGACGCACCGCTGACCAACGAGGAGGAGGACCGCGTCCTCGCCGAGGCGGAGGCGGCGATCGCCCGCGAGGAGGGTGTGCCCACCGGCGCCAGCCCCGCGGAGACGCTCTCCAGCGAGCGGACCGGCTCGCACCGGTCGGCCACCGACGGGACGGACACCACACGATGAGCGAACCGCTGTTCGAGGTCGACGAGACCGGGGAGGACGTCACCCGCGCCGACACCGTGGCCTCGGCCGAGCTCTCCCCCGCGGAGAAGGCAGCCACCCGCGAGGAGCACCTCAAGCTCGCCGAGGGGGCGCTGGTGCGCGCCGACGACCTGGTCGCCGGCTACGTCCCCGGGGTCAACATCCTCCGGGGCTGCGACTTCTACCTGAAGGACGGCGAGCTGGTCGGGATCATCGGTCCCAACGGGGCCGGCAAGTCCACCCTGCTCAAGGCGCTGTTCGGGCTGATCCCGGTGCGTTCGGGCGGGGTGACCCTGCGCGGGGAGACGATCACCTCGGCACCGGCCCACCGGCTCGTGCAGATGGGTGTGGGCTACGTCCCGCAGAACAACAACGTCTTCCCCTCGCTCACCATCGCCGAGAACATGCAGATGGGCGTGTACCTGCGGCCCAAGACGTTCAAGGACCGCTTCGACTACGTCATCGACCTGTTCCCGCTGCTCGGTGAGCGACGCAACGGCAAGGCCGGGTCGCTGTCCGGTGGCGAGCGGCAGATGGTCGCGATGGGCCGGGCGCTGATGATGGACCCGTCGGTGCTGCTGCTCGACGAGCCCTCGGCCGGGTTGTCCCCCGCCTACCAGGACGAGGTGTTCATCCGCTGCCGGCGGATCAACGCCACCGGCGTCTCGATCATCATGGTCGAGCAGAACGCCCGCCGGTGCCTGCAGATCTGCGACCGCGGCTACGTGCTCGACCAGGGCCGCAACGCCTACACCGACACCGGCAAGTCGCTGATGAACGACCCCAAGGTCGTCGAGCTCTACCTGGGCACCCTGGCGAAGGCGTAGGCGACCGGCCGCTGACGGCACCTCACCTGCCGGTCGTCCCGCACACGCGGGGCGGCCGGCATCGTGCTGTCATGGGCCGGTGACGCGGGAGGAGCTGCTGGCCCGCTACCGGGAGCTGGTGCTCGGTGCGCTGCCCCACCGGGCCCGGGCCGAGGGCCGGGTGCTGACCGCCGAGCACTGCTCCGGCCCGATCGTGGGCGACCCGCTGCTGCCCGAGCCCGACCGGCAGCGCCTCGTCCGGTGGGGCTTCGCCACGAAGGCCCGATGAGCCTGCTCGCGGTGGCCCACCTGGCCCTGGTCGCCGGGTACGCCGGGTTCCAGTGGACCGTCCGGGTGCTGGTCTACCCCCAGTTCGCCGGGGTGGCCGCGGGCTTCGCCGCCTACGAGCGGGCCCACCAGCAGCGGGTGACCCGGGTCGTGGGCCCGCTGTTCCTCGGTCAGGGCGTCACCACGCTCTGGCTGCTGGTGCTCCTGCTGCGCGGCGACGTCCCGCCCCTGCCGGTGCTGGGCAGCGCGCTGTGCCTGGCCGCCGTCCTCGTCGTCACCGCGGCCGGCGCCGTCCCGCTGCACCGCCGGCTGGACGTCGGGTGGGACGCCGACGCGCACCGACGGCTCCTGCGGGTGGACTCGGTGCGGGTGACCGCGGCGAGTGCGAACGTCGTCCTCGCCGGGTGGCTCGTGCTGGGCTGAGCCGCTCAGTCGGTGCGGGCCAGCGCGTCCCAGGCGGCCCGGGCGCGGGGGGCCCAGGTGGCGTGCCGCTCCCGGAAGACCTGCGCAGCCCGGTTGCCGCTCCAGCGCGGGGGCAGCAGCTCACGCGGCAGGCCCGGGTCCAGCAGTGGGAAGCGTCGCCACTCCTGCACCAGCCGCACCTGGGCGACCAGCGCCTGCCGGTCGGTGCGCGGCCGGCGCGAGCCGACCAGCTCCAGGAACTCCTCGTAACGGGTCTCGATGGCGTCCAGGTCCCAGGCGCTGCGCACCAGCGACCGCTCGTCGCCGACCTGACCGGACCGGGCCACGAACGACCAGCTGCCCGCGGTCAGGCCCAGCTCCTCGAGCACCCGGGCCGCCTCGGCCTCCCGGTCGACCCGCGGGGTCACCCAGACGCCCGGGCTGGACGAACCGAGCCCGGCCCAGCCGAGCTGGGTGCGCAGCCGCTGCCGCAGCGCCCGGGCGTTCTCCGGCACGGTCACGGTGAGCACCAGCCAGCTGCCGTCCCAGGGCTGCTCCTCCGACGCGGCGTCGTAGATCCGCCGGGTGCCGTCGGTGAGCAGCCGGGTGCCCTGCTCGGTGAGCCCCCAGCGGGTCTCCCGCCCGATCCGCTGGGCGGCGATCCACCCGTCGTCGGCGGTGCGCATCAACGCCTGCCGGGCGGCCTTCTCGGCCACGTCGAGGTCGGCCGCCAGCTCCAGGAGGGTCGAGGTCCAGACCTGCTCCCCGCTCGGCAGCACGAACTCCCCGAGGACGGTCAGCAGCAGGCTGCGGGCGCTGGCGGCACCGAGCTCCTGCCGCCGGGTCAGGGTCGGCCCCTCCAGCGGGGTCTCCCGCGCAGCTGTCACCGGACCATGGTGGCACCCGGTGCCAGCCGCGGGCACCGGGCGTGCGGTGAGCGACACCCGCGCGGATCAGTACCGGTGCTGCTCGGGGTCGACGTACCCGCCGCTCTCCTCGGCACCGGGCCCCCGGGGCGCGGAGGTGGTCGGGTCGGCCCCCTCGTGGCGGAGCCCGGCGACCCGGGCCCGCTCGGCCTCGTAGCGCGCCCGGGACCCGTCGTCCGGGCGCGGAGCCGGCCCCGACGCCGGTGACCCGCCGGTGGCCTGGCCGACCTGCCGGCCCCCCACCCGCTTGCGCAGCCGACCGTCCTCGGCCGCGCTGAACCCGCGGGCCAGCAGCCAGCCGGTCACCGCCTCCCGGTCGGGGTGGGAGTCCCGCACCACGTTGACGACGTAGTTGAGCCCCCGCGCCGCGGCCTCCCCCTCCAGCCGCGCCAGGCAGAACGAACCGGCACCGGTGCCCCGGGCCCCGGCGCCGACCGCGAGCAGGATCTCCGCGTCGCCCCAGACGTCGTCCAGCCACCCGTAGCCGAGCACCTCGCCCCCGGCCGAGCGCACCGACCACCAGTCACCGGTCAGCCGGTCCCCGACCGCGCGGGCCTGCTCGGGGAAGACGCCGGGCGGGACCGACGCGAACACCCGCGTCCGGTCGTCGTCCCAGCGGGGATCGGGATCGGCGACCCACTGCAGGGTGTCGGGCACGACGGCCACGGGTCCTCCTCGGTGGTGCGGTCTACACGTGATGGGCATCTTGCGCAGCAAGGTGTAGCACGTCATAGTGAGCCGGGACACCCCGGAACACCGGGCCGACCCACCGCCGACCGGCGGGCCAGGAGGCAGCGTGACCACCCTCGAGGACCGCCCGCAGACCGACGGCGCACCCGCCGCGTCACCCGCCGATCCGGTGGAGGTCTCCTTCGACACCTCCCCCGGGCAGTACCGGCACTGGACGCTGAGCACCGACGGCGAGATCGCCACGCTCACCCTCGACGTGGCCGAGGACGGCGGGATCGTCCCGGGCTACGAGCTGAAGATGAACAGCTACGACCTGGGCGTGGACATCGAGCTGCACGACGCGGTGCAGCGCCTCCGCTTCGAGCACCCCGAGGTGCGCGCCGTGGTGGTCGCCAGCGGCAAGGACCGGATGTTCTGCGCCGGGGCCAACATCCGGATGCTCGCCGGCTCCGCGCACAGCTGGAAGGTGAACTTCTGCAAGTTCACCAACGAGACCCGCAACGGCATCGAGGA
>JAOPVM010000203.1 GCA_025966215.1 Klenkia sp. | reverse complement strand
ACCGGCAAGCCGATCAAGGACCTGCTCAAGGAACCGCTCTGGAAGGTCGTCCAGCAGCACCCCTCGGCCGCGGTGTTCCCCGGCCCGGAGGGGGAGGGGCTCGCCCAGACCCAGGCCCGCGCGGTCGCCGCCGTCCGTGAGTGGAACGCCCGGCTCGGCCCGGACGCCGTCTGGCTGGCCTGCAGCCACGGCGACGTGATCAAGGCGGTCCTGGCCGACGCCTACGGCATGCACCTGGACCAGTTTCAGCGGATCGTGGCCGACCCCGCCTCGATCTCGGTCGTGAACTACACCGAGACCCGGCCGTTCGTGGTGCGGGTCAACGACACCGGCGGCGACGTCAGCGCGCTGATCCCGCCCAAGAAGAAGCCGGGACGACGCCGCAGGGCCAGCTCGGACGCCGTCGTCGGCGGCGGCGCGGGGACGACGGCCTGACGCTGCGCGCGTAACCTCGTCCCCGTGCCACGCCAGGTCTTCCACTTCGACCGTCCCTCCCGATTCGTCGCGGGGACGGTGGGTCAGCCGGGCGACCGGACCTTCTACCTGCAGGCCGCCGACGAGGCGGGCCGGGTGGTCAGCGTCGCCCTGGAGAAGTCCCAGGTGCAGGTGCTCGCCGAGCGGATGAGCGAGCTGCTCGACGAGATCGCCACCCGGGCCACCACCGTCGTCCCGCCCGACGCCGACGTCGACGACCTGGACCCGCTCACCGCCCCCGTGGACGAGGAGTTCCGGGTCGCGGCCATGGGCCTGGCCTGGGACGGCGAGGCCGAGGCCGTCGTGGTCGAGGCCGTGGCCGCCGGCGAGGAGCCGATCGACGAGGACGCGATCCTGTCCGACGCCGACGAGGGCCCCGACGCGCTGCGGGTGACCATCACCCCGGCCGCGGCCCGCTCGTTCGTGGCCCGCGCGCGCCGGGTGGTCTCCGCCGGTCGCCCGGCCTGCCCGCTGTGCTCCATGCCGCTGGACCCCGCCGGGCACGTCTGCCCGCGGCAGAACGGGTACCGGCGCTGAGCAGCGCCGAGCCGGGCCCCGAGCGGACCGGCGACGAGCTCGTCGACGCCTTCCTCGAGGGGGAGCTGGACGATCTCGTGGAGGACGACGGCGAGCCCGAGGACGACGGGCCCGAGGACGACGGCACCCGGGAGCTGGACACCCTGGGCTTCGACCACGGCGACCGCCGTCGGGTCGCCGACGACGCCGAGGCCCGCACCCTGCTGCTGGACGGTGAGCTGGACCTCGAGGGCCGGCTGCTGGACGCCAGCAACGTCACCCTGATCGGGGCGATCCGCACCGACACCCTGGCCGGGGAGTGCGTCTACAAGCCCGTCGCCGGCGAGCGCCCGCTGTGGGACTTCCCCGACGGCACGCTGGCCGGCCGGGAGATCGCCACCTACCTGGTCTCCGAGGCCACCGGCTGGCGGGTCGTGCCCCCCACGGTGCTGCGGGAGGGCCCGTTCGGTCGCGGCATGGTGCAGCTGTGGCAGAACGCCGACCCGGCGGTGGAGATGACCACCTTCGTGCGCCGGGACGTCCCCGAGCTGCGCCGGATGGCCGTCTTCGACGCGGTGGTGAACAACGCCGACCGCAAGGGCGGGCACATCATCCCGATGGCCGATGGCCACGTGTACGGCGTGGACCACGGCATCTGCTTCTCCGCCGACCCCAAGCTGCGCACCCTGCTGTGGCGCTGGGCCGGCAAGCCGCTCACCGACGAGGCGGTCGAGGTGCTGGAGAAGCTGCGGCACCAGCTGATGGGCGACCTGGGGGAGCAGCTGCACGAGCACCTGACCCGCCGGGAGGTGCGGCGCACCCAGCAGCGGGTGGCCGACCTGCTCCGCTCGGGCACCCACCCCGAGCCCAGCGGGGACTGGCCGGCGCTGCCCTGGCCGCCCTTCTGACCCGCCCGGACGGGACTGTCAGGGGTCGGCCTTAGGCTCGGTGCGTGCTCAGCTGGCCCGCCCCCCTCCTGCCCTCCCTGCCCGGGCGCGGCCCCGCCCTGCGGTTGCACGACACCGCCCGTGGCGAGGTCGTGCAGACCACCCCGGGGCAGACCGCCCGGATGTACGTCTGCGGCATCACCCCCTACGACGCCACCCACCTCGGCCACGCCGCGACCTACCTGGCCTTCGACCTGGTGAACCGGCAGTGGCGCGACCTCGGGCACGCCGTGCACTACGTGCAGAACGTCACCGACGTCGACGACCCGCTCTTCGAGCGCGCCGACCGGGACGGCGAGGACTGGATCGTCCTGGGCATGCGGGAGACGGCCCTCTTCCGGGAGGACATGACCGCACTGCGGGTGCTGCCCCCCGAGGACTACGTCGGGGCCGTCGAGGCCATCCCGCAGATCGTCGCCCACGTCGAGGAGCTGCAGGCCGCGGGCCTGGCCTACACCCTCGAGGACGGCACCGGCGACGTCTACCACGACGTCGCCCAGGCCCCGGGCTTCGGCACCGAGAGCGGGTACGACGAGGCCACCATGCTGCGGCTGTCCGCCGAACGCGGGGGAGACCCCGACCGCCCGGGCAAGCGCAACCGGCTCGACCCGCTGCTGTGGCGTGGCGCCCGCGCGGGCGAGCCGTCCTGGGCCGGCCCCCAGGGCGTGGCCGGGCGGCCCGGCTGGCACGTCGAGTGCGCCTCGATCGCGCTGGGCACCATCGGCATGGGCTTCGACGTCCAGGCCGATCATCGCCGCGTGCACGTAGGCCTGGGCGAAGGGCTTGGTGCCGGTGAGCGCCTCGGCGTGCACGGCGGAGAACTCGTGGTGCGGGAAGACCAGGTCGCTGCCGCCGGCCTGCACGTCGAAGCCCATCCCGATCGTGTCCAGGGCGATGGCGGCGCACTCGATGTGCCAGCCGGGTCGGCCAGAGACACCGCCGGGCCCGGGCCAGGAAGGCTCACCGGGGCGCTCGCCACGCCACAGCATCGGGTCGAGGCGGTTGCGCTTCCCGGCCCGGTCGGGATCGCCGCCGCGTT
>JAOPVM010000193.1 GCA_025966215.1 Klenkia sp. | reverse complement strand
TAAGAACCCGTGCGTGGGGAGGGGCGACGTCTTGCACGCTTGAGGGTCGCGGCATGGTCGCCAATGCCGGCCTGTTGGATGAGCAGATCACTGGCTCCACCCACCGCAACGCGTGCACCACAAGGGTGAAACCGACTCCCGCGTCGCGCCGATGGCTAAGTGACTCCGACGGCACTCCCTCAGCGAGCTCCCCCAGATGTTGGGCGTGGCCCGCGGTGACGAGGGGCTGGTGGTGCCGCGGTCATCATCACCAGTCGGGATGCAAAGTGCTACTTCGACAGGCACCCTTCTTCGGTCCTGGTCAAGCCGGGCGCTACGGGTCTCGGGCAGATCAGGGGACCGGCGGATTTGTCATGTCACGACTCCGAGCGCCTGGATGTACGTTATGTAGCTCGCCTCTGACCCCATGGTTCCCTCGGAAGACCGTCGGGCCGTGTACAAGTGCTTCACTGCGAAGTGAGCTGAGCGTGGTGTCGGGGCCGGGGTGCTGCTGTGGCGGCGGCTGTCCTAGATGGTGGAGCCGAGACTTTGGTGGTCAGGGTCATCGACGGGACTAGCGCGGCCTGCTTCGCCACGCGGCCATCCAGGTGATGACGGACATAAAGAGCAGCGCTCCGAGCATCTCGAGGGCCTCCTCGAGCAGCACGACCATGGAGTAATGGAAGGTGTCGAGGTTGGCCTCGGACCCTGCGTAGAGCGCCGCGCCGACCATCTCCACGCCGGCGGCGCCCCCGACGTAGAGCATCCCGCTCGCGAGGATCAAGCCGGCTGCGGGGCGGGGGAGGGAGCGGAGCCATCCCAAGTAGAGAGCCGCCAGGACGGCGACCAGGGGCAGCGCCACGAGCACCCAGGCGAACGACAGGAAGCCCGAGGTGCCGAAGATGGCCTGGAGGGGTGCTGCGGCGATCTCGTGCAGTGCTGCCATCTCGTCGAGACTCAGGTAGACGAACACGACTGCGAGGAACCGCTCGTGGCGTACCCACCGTCGCCGTTTCCCACTGGCGCTCCGGTCGGCGAGCCGCCACAGTGCTTGCGCGCAGAGGAAGAGGAGAACGGCGGAGAACCACGCCGGCACGCCGCCCTCGAGGTCGAGGTCGAAACGCGAGGCCAGCTCGGCCGACGCACCGTCGGCCCCGACGGTGCGGATGAGCAGCTGCACCGCGACGTGGGCCACGAGCAGGGTGCCGATCACGGCGACGCCGATCTGGGACCACCTGCCTGGCAGCAGGGCCGGCTCGAACCAGCGCACGGAGCTCGGTGAGCGGTCGGGCCTCGGATCGGTCGCGACCTGGGGTTCTGCGGGCACAGTGCGACAGCCTGGCAGGTGTACGTCGCGGAGATGGACGACGGGTGAACACCAGGAGCTCACCTGGGCATCGCGGGAGCCGTGGCCGTCGTCTCACCGGTCCACGCCGCCTGGGTGCGCCGACCGACCGTAATCTCGACGGCGAGGCGGCCCGGCTGCCATGTCCAGCAGTCCCGGGGGGTCACCCCCGCTCGTCGAGGAGGGCCCAGGTCCGGTGGGCTCTTCCACGTCTGTGCAGCGAGACGGCCGCAACCGGCCACCGGTGCGCCGGGTCGTCGAGTTCTACGGCCTGACGGCTGCCACCGCTCTCGCCCCGCTGGTCGCGCTGCCGGCAATCACGTCCACCGCAGGCGCATCGGGCTTCGCCGCCGTCGTCCTGGGCCAGACTCTGGGTGCAGCAGCAGCTGTCGTCGTGCTCATGGGCTGGGGCCTGGTGGGGGCGCACGCCGTCGCGGTGCGGAAGGACTCGCCGGCTCAGCTGCAGGAGGTCTACTGGACCAGCCTGCTGACCAGGCTGGCCGTGGCCGCAGTGGTCCTGCCCGTCGTGGCCCTGGTGGCCTTCTTGGTCGCACCCAGCCACCCCGGTGTCGTGGTGTTGGCCGCGGTGGGGTCGGGGCTCGTCGGGCTCACCAGCTCCTGGTACTTCACCGGACTCGGGCGCAGCGGTCTCGTTGCGCTGTACGAGACGCTGCCCCAGGTCGGGGTCTCGGTGCTGGGTTCCCTGGCGCTGTGGGCCGGCATGCCGCTGATCGGCTTTCCCGTGCTCACGATCGTCGCCAACGTCCTCGCCGTGGTGCTGGCCTTCGTGCGGCTGCGCGGCGACCGCGCCACCCGCGTCGTCCCCGGCGCCCGTGCGATCGGGAGCTCACTGCGCGAGCAGTCCTCGTTGATCCTGAGCTCCCTCGCTGCGTACGCCTGGACGGGGTTCTCGGTCACCCTGGTGGCCACGGTGTCCCCGGCGTCCCTGGCCCTGTTCGCCGCCCTCTACCGCGTTCAGCTGCTCGGCCGGGCACTGCTCTTCCCGTTCAAGAACGCGCTGCAGAGCTGGGTGTCCGGTGGCGCCGACGAGGACCGACCGGCACGCACCCGCACCGCCGTCCTGGTCACCGTGGCCGCGGGCCTGCTGGTCGCCGTGGGGATGGCCGTCCTGACACCCCTGCTGGACGGGGTCGTCTTCTCCGGGACGATCCGGGTCGGCTTCGGGCCGGCCGCGACCATGGCCGCGTCGTTGGTCGTGGTCTCCGCGTCGCTCGCGTTCTCGGCCTACGTGCTCGTCCCCGGCGGGCTCACGAGGATCGTCGTCACGAGCACGGTCGCCGGGGCCGTGGTCGGGGTGCCCCTGCTCCTCGCCGGCGCGCACTGGGCCGGCGCCGTGGGTGCCAGCCTGGCGGTCCTGCTCACCGAGCTCGTGGTGCTGGGGACAGCCCTCATGGCCTTCCTCGTGG
>JAOPVM010000185.1 GCA_025966215.1 Klenkia sp. | reverse complement strand
GCACGAGGCCCTGGACTGGATCCCCGCCGACCGCCCGCTGCTCCCCGCCGTCCGTGCCCTGCTCGCCCGGCTGCAGACGCGCGAGAGCCCCGGTCCGCAGTGCGGACCGGGGCCCTCGTCACCGCGTACTTGAAGACGTCCTTGACCTTCTCGCCGGCCTGCTTGACGTTGCCCGAGACCTGGTCCTTCTGGCCCTCGGTGCGGAGCTCCTCGTTGCCGGTGTGCTCGCCGGCCTTCTCCTTGCCCTCACCGACCAGCTCTTCGGCCTTGTTCTTGATCTTGTCGACGGCGCTCATGGCGTTCTCCTCCGGTCACTGAACAGGACCACTCCGTGCTACCCGGGCGACCTCGGCACACACATCGCGCACCTGGGAGTCGGCTGGCAGCTCTCGGCGCGGTGGGGACGGGGCGGGTGGGGCTGGGGAGGTCGGTGCACGGACGTCCGCCCGGAGCAATCACGGCCCTGGCCTGTCTGCACCGCAAGTCATCCGGCGGCAACGGCTGTGTTGCGTCGATGTTGCGGCCGGCTGGCGGTCGTTCACCCAGGTCGTGAGCCCAGGTCACAAATCGGTGACGGTCGTGGACTGCCTTCTCCGGGGGTGCCTAGTGTCCTGCAGGTCGTCCCTGGTCGGCAGCTGTCTCCCAGGTGCGTGCGAGGTTCGTCCCCAGTCCGGTCCGGGCGCCGATCGCGCCCAGCCGGTCAGACCAGGTCAGTCCCCCCGCAGCAGCGGGTCGAGGGAGGCAGTTGAACGTGAAGTTGAGCAAGCGCAGTGCAGTGCTCATCGCATCCGGCATGGCCGGCGCGATGGCGCTGTCGGCGTGCGGCGGCGGCAGCAGCGACGGCGGCGGCGGAGGCGGCGACGAGGCCTCCGGTTCCGGTCGGGTCGTCTTCGGTGAGTCCACGGACTTCCCGGAGAACCTGTTCCCCTACATCGCGGCCGGCAACGCCGTCTCCGTGGCCAACCTCCTGATCCGCGTCCTCCCGGCCCCGTTCGTGGTGAACCCGGACTTCTCGGTGGAGTACGACCAGGACCTCCTGGCCGCCGAGCCCGAGCTGGACACCGCCGGCGGCGGTCAGGTCAACACCTACGAGATCAACCCCGACGCGGTGTGGAGCGACGGCACCCCGATCACCGCCGACGACTTCGAGTTCACCTACCGGGCGAGCCGGTCCAGCGACCCGGCCGACGGCGGCTGCGCCTCCCTGCTGTCCACCACCGGGTACGAGCAGATCGCCTCCGTCGAGGGTGGCGGTGAGGAGAACAAGACCGTCACGGTCACCTACGAGACCCCGTTCTCGGACTGGCAGTCGCTGTTCGGCAACCTGCTGCCGGCCCACCTCATGGACAACGAGGACCCGGTCGCCCTCTGCGACACGATCACCGCCGGCTGGGCCATCGGCGAGGGCATCGTCGGGGACGTCTCCGGTGGCCCCTGGCAGATCGAGGCCGGGAACATCGACGTCGGCGGGCAGATCGTCGTCCTGACCCCCAACCCCGAGTGGTGGGGCGAGCCGACCGGGCTGGCCCAGCTGGTCGTGCAGAACATCGGCAACGACCCCACCACCGCGGTGCAGGGCATCCAGTCCGGCGAGCTCGGCGTGATCTACCCGCAGCCGCAGCTGGACCTGGTCGACCAGATCGAGGGCCTGGCCCCCAACGTCGGGTCCGACGTGACCTTCGGGCTGTCCTTCGAGCACCTGGACTTCAACACCCAGGACCCGCACCTGAACTCCCTCGCCGTCCGCCAGGCCTTCACCATGGCCCTGGACAGGCAGGAGATCGTCGACCAGACGGTCGGGCAGTTCTCCTCCGACGCCGAGGTGCTGCAGAACCGGATCTACTTCAACAACC
Organism: Klenkia sp.; assembly: GCA_025966215.1. Lineage (GTDB taxonomy): Bacteria > Actinomycetota > Actinomycetes > Mycobacteriales > Geodermatophilaceae > Klenkia. The sequence continues at coordinate 12,481 of JAOPVM010000185.1, read as the reverse complement.
AGCCGCAGTACGTCGACACCGCTCCCGAGGAGTACAAGGAGCAGAACATCGAGCAGGCCAAGGCCCTGCTCGAGGGTGACGGGTACACGCTGGGCCCGGACGGGATCTACACCCACCCCGACCGTGGGCCGCTGCAGATCCAGATCGACACCACCGCCAACAACCCGCTGCGCGAGCAGACCATCACGGTCATGGTCCCGCAGTTGGCCGAGGCCGGCATCGGCGCGACGTACAACGCCAACCCGGACATCTTCGCCGGTGCGGAGCAGCCCACCTCGCTGGAGGCCGGTGGCTTCCAGGCCGCCGTCTTCGCCTGGGTCGGCTCGCCCTTCCGTGGCGCCACGCAGTCGATCTACCAGCAGCCGCAGGGTGACGCGATCGGCCAGAACTACTCGCGTCAGGGCACGCAGGAGATCGACGACCTGTTCGCCCAGTTCCAGGTCGAGCCCGACCCGGACGCCCAGGCCGAGCTGGGCAACCAGATCGACGCCCTGCTCTGGGGTCAGGTGGCCACGGTGCCGCTGTACCAGAAGCCCACGTTCATCGCCTACCAGAGCACCATCGCCAACGTCGAGGACAACTCGACGCAGGCCGGCCCGCTCTGGAACTCCGACACGTGGACGGTGCAGTGACCTCCTCCTGAGGTCCTGATCCACCCGCACCACCCAGCACGACCGCTCGCACACCGCGGCCCCCGGGGGCACACCCCGGGGGCCGCGCTGCGTCCGCGCCCCGATCGGGCAGGACAGACTGCTGCACTGGTCGTTCCGACCGGACGACTTCCGCTCTCGGCGTAAGGTCCCCGCATGTTCTTCTTCACGGTCAGGCGCATCATCGCGTCGGTCTTCGTGTTGATCGCGAGCTCCTTCCTGGTCTTCGCGCTGTGCGCGGCCAGCTTCGACCCGCTCTCGCGGTACTACACACAGAACCCCCGCCCGCCGGAGGCGTTCTTCGAGAACCTCCGCCAGGAGCTGGGGCTCGACGACAACTTCTTCATCCGGTACTGGAACTGGCTCACCGGCGCACTCACCGGTGACTTCGGGCAGACCGTGAACGGGACGCCGGTGGCCGAGCAGCTGCCCGGCAGGCTCATGGTGACCGGCCGGATGATCGTGCTGGCGATCCTGATCGCCGTCCTGCTGGCCGTGATCGTCGGTGTGGTCGGTGCCGTCCGGCAGTACAAGCCCTCGGACTACGCCACGACCTTCCTGGTGTACCTGCTGATCGCGCTGCCGACCTTCTGGTTCGCCGCGATCCTGAAGGAGTTCGTCGCCGGTGGGGTGAACGACCTCTTCGGCCGACAGGTGCTCTACACCATCGGGGAGGAGACACCGGGCATCGCGTTGTACGCGACGGACTCGGAGATCTTCATCGACCGGCTCGGCCACCTCGTGCTGCCCACGATCAGCCTGGCCCTGCTGTCCTTCGCCGCATGGAGCCGCTTCCAGCGCTCGGCGATGCTCGACGTGCTCGGCTCGGACTACATGCGGCTGGCCCGGGCCAAGGGCCTGACCTACCGGCGCACGGTGGTCAAGCACGGCCTGCGCAACGCCCTGATCCCGTTGACCACCGTCGTCGCGCTGGGCATCGGCACGCTGTTCGGCGGGGCCATCATCACCGAGCAGGTCTTCGTCTGGCACGGCATGGGCGAGTACCTGATCGTGAACGGGATCGGCAACAACGACATCAACGTCGTCCTGGGCTGGCTGCTGATCAGCGCCGTCTTCGTCGTGGTGTTCAACCTGATCGCCGACGTCCTGTACGCGGTCCTCGACCCGCGCATCCGTCTCGCCTGACCGGCTGAGGAGACTCCATGACCACCACGCAGGCCCAGGCCTCGGCGGCCCTGCCGGCCGAGCCCGGCGCACCCGGCGGCGCGCCCGTCGAGCGCGAGTTCACCGTCCAGGCCCGCAGCCAGCGCCAGCAGATCATCCGGCGGTTCACCCGTGGGCCGGTCGGCATGTCCGGCCTGGTGGTCTTCCTGGTCATGCTGGCCTTCGGCTTCCTCGGCCCGCTGGTCTACCGCACCGACTACGCCACCCAGGACTCCGGCGCGCAGTCGGTGGCGCCGGGCGTGCAGGGCTACCCGCTGGGCAGCGACGCGATCGGCCGCGACCTGCTCGCCGGCCTGATGACCGGCGTGCAGCGCTCCCTGTTCATCGTGCTGCTCTTCGTCGTGATCGCCCTGCCCCTGGGGCTGCTCGTCGGAGCGCTGGCCGGCTACTTCGGCAGGTGGGTCGACAGCGTGCTGATGCGCTTCGTCGACCTGGTGCTGACCGTGCCGCTGCTGGTCGTGCTGATCGTCGTGGCCAGCAACTTCCCGGGCTCCCGCACCCCGTTGGGGGTCGGCGTCATCCTGGGGTTGTTCGGCTGGTTGGACCTGGCCCGGATCGTGCGCAGCCAGTTCCTCTCCCTGCGGGAGAAGGAGTACGTCGAGGCCGCCCATGCCCTGGGTGCCTCCAACAGCCGGATCATCTTCAAGCACCTGATCCCCAACGCGCTGGGGTCGCTGATCGTCTGGACGACGCTGGCCGCGGCCACCGCCATCATCCTCGAGGCGTCGCTGACCTACCTGGGCTTCGGTGTGAACGACCCGAACGCCACGTCGCTGGGCAGACTGGTCTCCGACGGGGTGCAGGCCACGTCGACCCGGCCCTGGCTCTTCTACTTCCCCGGCATCACGCTGGTGATCATCGTGCTGGCGATCAACCTGATCGGCGACGGCATCCGTGACGCCTTCGACCCGAGCAACCGCCGCGTGCGGTCCTGAGGGAGCACATCCCGTGTCCACAGCAGTCTCGTCCCAGTCCTCGGGCGCCCTCACCCAGGGCGGCACCCGGGCCACCAGCCTCCCCGGCTTCGATGCCGCCGCACCGCTGCTCACCGTCGAGGACCTCAACGTCCGCTTCCCGACCGAGGACGGGCTCGTACACGCCGTCCGGGGCGTGGACTACACGCTGCGCTCGGGGGAGGTCCTCGGCATCGTCGGGGAGTCCGGCTCCGGGAAGTCGGTCACCTCGCTGGCCGTGATGGGCCTGCTGCCCGGCTCGGCCCGGGTCTCGGGCTCGATCCGCTACCGCGGTCAGGAGCTGCTCGGGCAGAGCGACCGGGCCATGTCGCGGGTCCGCGGCAAGGGCGTCTCGATGATCTTCCAGGACCCCATGACCTCGCTGGACCCCGTCTACCGGGTGGGCTTCCAGATCGAGGAGACGCTGCGCTCGCACGACCGGTCGCTGTCGTCGAAGGCGGCCCAGGGCCGCGCCGGGGAGCTGTTGGAGATGGTCGGCATCCCCAACGCCCGGGAGCGGGTGCGGTCCTACCCGCACGAGTTCTCCGGCGGCATGCGCCAGCGCGTGGTCATCGCGATCGCCATGGCCAACCAGCCCGACGTGAACATCGCCGACGAGCCGACGACCGCGCTGGACGTCACGGTGCAGGCGCAGATCCTCGAGGTGCTCCAGACCGCGCTCACCGAGACCGGCGCGGCGATGGTGCTCATCACCCACGACCTCGGCGTGGTCGCCGGGATCGCCGACCGGGTGCTGGTGATGTACGCCGGCCGCCCGGTCGAGATCGGTGGGGTGGAGGACATCTACTACGAGCCGCGGATGCCCTACACCCTCGGGCTGCTCGGGTCGCTGCCCCGGCTGGACTCCTCCACCAAGCAGCGGTTGACCCCGATCAAGGGCTCCCCGCCCTCGGTGGTCAACATGCCGCCGGGCTGTCCGTTCGCCCCGCGCTGCCCGCTGCACCAGCCCGAGTGCGACGTCACCGAGCCCGACCGGGTGGTCGTGGGCCACGAGCACACCGCAGCCTGCATCCGCACCGACGAGGTGGCCCGGGCGCACGGTGAGGCGGCCCGGGTCTTCGACGAGACCGCGACCGACGACGTGCTCGGCTCCGAGGCCCCCGTCGACCTCGCGGAGGAGACCGGGGTGCCCGACTCCGGAGCACCCGGCGTGCCGCCCGGCGACCAGACCCACACCCCTGCGGTGCCCCAGGACGGAGACCGTCGATGACCGCCACCCGTGAGCCCATCCTGAGCGTGCGCGGGCTGGAGAAGCACTTCCCGATCAAGGGCGGCGGGCTGATCAAGCGCACCGTCGGCGCCGTCCGCGCGGTCGACGGACTGGACCTGGACCTCTACCCCGGTGAGGTGCTCGGCCTGGTCGGCGAGTCCGGCTGCGGCAAGTCCACGACCGGGCGGGCGATCCTCAACCTGCAGCCGGCCACCGGTGGTTCGGTGGTCTTCCAGGGCCGGGAGATCGTCGGGTTGGGGCGCAAGGAGATGCGCCCGCTGCGCCGGGACATCCAGATCGTCTTCCAGGACCCGTACGCCTCGCTGAACCCGCGGCTGCCGGTCTTCGACATCGTCGCCGAGCCGCTGATCATCCACGGGCTGACCACGGACGAGGCGGAGCTGCGCGAACGGGTGCGCGGGCTCGTGGAGACCGTCGGGCTCAACCCCGAGCACACCAACCGGTACCCGGCCGAGTTCTCCGGCGGTCAGCGCCAGCGCATCGGCATCGCCCGGGCGCTGGCCCTGGAGCCCAAGGTGCTGGTGCTCGACGAGCCGGTGTCGGCGCTGGACGTGTCCATCCAGGCCGGTGTGATCAACCTCCTCGAGGACCTGAAGAACCGGCTGGGCCTGTCCTACCTGTTCATCGCCCACGACCTCTCGGTGGTCCGGCACATCTCCGACCGGGTCGCCGTGATGTACCTGGGCAAGATCATCGAGGTGGCCGACCGGGACGACCTGTTCGAGCGGCCCACCCACCCGTACACGCAGGCGCTGCTCTCGGCGATCCCGCTGCCCGACCCGCGGCTGGAGCGCAGCCGGAAGCGGATCATCATCACCGGCGACGTGCCCAGCCCGGCGAACCCGCCCTCGGGATGCCGGTTCCGCACCCGCTGCCAGAAGTTCGCCCGCGAGCTGTCGGAGGGTCAGCGGGAGAAGTGCATGACGCTGGAGCCCCCGCTGGAGTCCCGCACCACGCCCAGCCACCTGAGCGCCTGCCACTACGCCGAGGCCACCAGGGTCCTCTGAGGCCGGTCGGGGATCATGACCGTGTGATCCCCGACCGCCGACTGTTGCTGGTGCACGCCCACCCCGACGACGAGACGATCAACAACGGGGCCACGATGGCCCGCTACGTCGCCGAAGGTGCCGGGGTCACGCTGCTCACCTGCACGCTGGGTGAGGAGGGCGAGGTCATCGTCCCGGCGCTCGCGCAGCTGGCTGCCGACCAGGCCGACCAGCTCGGGGGCTACCGGATCCTGGAGCTGGCCGACGCGATGGCGGCCCTGGGGGTCACCGACCACCGGTTCCTGGGCGGGGCCGGGCACTGGCGGGACTCCGGCATGGCGGGGACGGCGGCCAACGACCACCCCCGCGCGTTCTGGAACGCCGACCTCGACGAGGCCACCGCCGCGGTGGTGGCCGTGCTGCGCGAGGTGCGGCCCCAGGTGGTGGTCACCTACGACGAGCACGGTGGGTACGGGCACCCCGACCACGTCCAGGTGCACCGGGTCTCCATGCGCGCCGTGGACGCCGCCGCCGACCCGGCCTTCCGGCCCGACCTGGGCGCCCCGCACGAGGTGGCGAAGGTCTACTGGACCTGCGTGCCGGTCTCGGTGCTGCAGCGCGGGATGGACGCCCTGGCCGCGGCCGACGCCGACTACGACGGGGCCACCGACGCCCGGGAGATCCCGTTCGCCGCCGAGGACGCCGACGTCACCTGCGAGCTCGACGGCACCGCCTTCCGCGCCCAGAAGACCGCCGGCATGGCCGCGCACGCCACCCAGCTGACGATGGAGGGCGACTTCTACGCCCTGAGCAACAACCTGGGCCAGGAGGTGCTGGTCACCGAGTACTACCGGCTGGTGCGCGGCGAGCGCGGTCCGGGCGCCGGCCCGCACGGCTGGGAGTCCGACCTGTTCGCCGGGCTGTGAGGGCCCTCCGGCTGCTCGGCTGGGGACTGCTCGCCGTCGTCGTCGCGGCCTGGCTGGCGGTGGTCGAGGTGTTCTGGCTCCCGCTGCGGGTGGGCCCCGTACCGGTCCCGCTGTCGCTGGTCGGCGCCGTGGTGGGCAACCTGCTGCTGACCGGCTGGGCGCACCGGCTGTCCGGTTCCCGGGTGGTCGCCGTCCTGCCCGCGGTGGTGTGGCTCGCGATCGCGATCGCGGCGTCGGTGAGCCGACCCGAGGGCGACCTGCTCATCACCGGGGCGACGACGGCGACCCAGCTGGTCGGGCTGGGGTTCCTGCTGGTCGGGGTGCTGGCGGCGTCCTTCGCCGTCGGCCGGGCGCTCAGCCGGCCGGTGCCCAGCGGTCGCCCGCCCCGGCCCGCCGCTGCAGGGGGGCCTGCCGGGCTGCGTACCCGTCGGTGACGGCGGGGCGGCGTCGGCGAGCGGGCGCTCGGGGTCACCTCCTCCTCGGTCCGGGCGTGTCGTGACCCCCACCCGTCGGGGCGGGGCCGATCACCACGGTCCATACTGACGAGGAGCCCAGAACGCCCTGGTCGTACCCCGGAGGGACCCCCGTGACCTACGTCATCACCCAAGCCTGCGTCGACGTGCTCGACAAGGCGTGCATCGACGAGTGTCCGGTGGACTGCATCTACGAGGGTGACCGGATGCTCTACATCCACCCCGACGAGTGCGTGGACTGCGGCGCCTGCGAGCCGGTCTGCCCGGTGGAGGCCATCTACTACGAGGACGACGTCCCGGACAAGTGGAAGGACTTCTACAACGCCAACGTGGAGTTCTTCTCCGACCTGGGCAGCCCCGGTGGTGCCGCGAAGACCGGCAAGATCGCCAAGGACCACCCGCTGGTGGCGGCCCTGCCGCCGCAGGGGGAGTGAGCTCCACCCAGCTGCCCGACTTCCCGTGGGACTCCCTGCGGCCGGCTCGTGAGCGGGCCGCAGGGCACCCCGACGGGGTGGTCGACCTGTCCATCGGGACGCCGGTCGACCCCACGCCGGCCCTGCTGGGCGAGGCGCTGGCCGAGGCGTCGGACGCGCCGGGCTACCCCACCGCGCTCGGCACCGCCGATGTGCGCACCGCGGCCGCCGGCTGGCTGTCCCGTCGGCTCGGGGTGACCCTGGCCGACCCGCTCGGCACCGTGCCCTCGGTGCTCCCCACGGTGGGCTCCAAGGAGCTGGTGGCGCTGTTGCCCACGCTGCTGGGGCTGTCGGGCCGCGGCACCGTCGTCATCCCGGAGGTCGCCTACCCGACCTACGAGGTGGGCGCCGTCGTCGCCGGGCTCGACGTGCTGCGCAGCGACACGCCACCGGCGAGCGCGGACGGCGTGGTGCTCGTCTGGCTCAACAGCCCGGGCAACCCGCACGGTCGGGTGCTCACCGACGACCAGCTGCGCGCCTGGGTGGCGTGGGGGCGGCAGCACGGGGTGCCCGTCGTCGCCGACGAGTGCTACGTCGAGCTGGGCTGGGACGCCGTCCCCCGCTCGGTGCTGCACCCGCAGGTCGCCGGGGACACCCACGAGGGTCTGCTGGCGGTGCACTCGCTGTCCAAGCAGTCCACCGCCGCGGGGTACCGGGCCGGCTTGGTCTCCGGTGACCCGGCGCTGGTCGCCCGGGTCTGGGAGACCCGCCGGCACCTGGGCCTGCTGGTGCCCACCCCGGTGCAGGCCGCGATGGCCGCCGCGCTGTCCGACGACGCGCACGTCGAGCACGCCCGCGCGCTGTACGGCGCCCGCCGGGACCGGCTGCGGGCAGCGGTCACCGCCTCTGGGCACCGGGTGGAGCACTCCGAGGCCGGGCTCTACCTGTGGGTCACCCGGGACGAGGACTGCTGGAGGACCGTCGACCGGTTCGCCGGGCTGGGCATCGTCGTCGCGCCGGGAGCCTTCTACGGCCCGGCCGGCGAGCGGCACGTGCGGATGGCGCTCACCGCCACCGACGAGCGCATCGACGCAGCCGTGGCCCGGCTGACCGCGTAGGCGCTCAGACCGCCAGCTGCAGCAGCAGCGCCCCGGCGTCCTCACCGGTCTGCGCCCAGCCGCCGTCCGGGTTCCACGTCCAGTCGGCGAACCGCACCTGGGTGAGCTGCAGCCGTTCGGCGTGCGCGACGGCCCAGGTGGCCTCGGGCCAGCCGGTGCCGGCCACGGACACCGAACCGCCCTCGAGCACGGTGGGCGGACCCGCCTCGGCCCGGACGACGTCGGCGACGGCGGCCGCGCGCGCGTCGAGCGGGCCGGAGGCGTCGGCCGGGCTGAACGTGCAGGACAGTCGGGCGGGGGAGTCGGCGAGCAGGGCCGAGGCCAGCGTCTGGGCCATGCCCTCGTGCTGCTGGTAGGCCTCCGGGAAGCCCGAGCGCTGCACCGCCTGGGCCACCTCGGTCAGCCGACCGGAGTCCCAGCCGGCCACCTCGACCAGCCCGTCGAGGAACTTCCCGGCCGAGTACACCGGGTCCTGCACCTGCTCCTCGGTGCCCCAGCCCTGGGAGGGCCGCTGCTGGAACAGCCCCAGGGAGTCCCGGTCGCCGTAGGCCAGGTTGCGGATGCGGGACTCCTGCTGCGCGGTGGCCAGCGCGATGACGGTGGCCCGCTCGGGCAGGCCGCGGGAGCGGGCGACGGCGGCGATGGTGGCGGCGTTGGCGGCCTGCTCGGTGGTCACGGTGAGCGCGGAGTCGGCGATCGTGCAGCGGCCGGACACCGCGGGCACGCCCTGGCTGTCGGTGTCCCAGGCCAGCCCGACGACGGCGACGCTCACCACGAGCAGCGGGGCCCACAACCCGGCCATCCGCTTCGGCCTCCGCGCAGTGGTCACCGAACCCAGGGTAGTGGCTACGGTGTGCCGCGTGACCGTCGTCCCAGCGCTGCTGCCCGGCATCACCGCCACCGCGGTACGCACCCCGCGACTGACCCAGCAGGTGCTGCACCCCGACGCGGTCGACCCACGGGCCGGCGGCGAGGCGGTGCTCCTCGTGCACGGCAACGTCAGCTCGGCGGTGTTCTGGCAGCGGGCGCTGCTGGACCTCCCCGCCGACCGGCGACCCCTCGCGGTGGACCTGCGCGGCTACGGCGGCACCGACCCCGAGCCGATCGACGCCTCCCGCGGGGTGCGTGACTGGTCCGACGACATCGCCGAGCTGGTCACCGAGCTGGGCGTCGACCGGGTGCACCTGGTCGGCTGGAGCATGGGCGGCGGCGTCGTCCTGCAGCTGCTGCTCGACCACCCCGAGCGGGTCGCCTCGGTCACCCTGGTCGCGCCGGTGTCGCCCTACGGCTTCGGCGGCACGACGGGCCTGGAGGGCGACCGGGTGCACCCCGACGGCACCGGCTCGGGCGGGGGAGCGGCCAACCCCGAGTTCGTCGCCGCGCTGGCCTCCGGGGACACCACCGCGGACACCGCGACCAGCCCGCGGTCGATCCTGCGGGCCTTCTACCTCGCGCCGGACAGCCTGCCGCTGGACCCGGCGACCGAGGACGCCTTCGTGGCCTCCATGCTCACCACCCGCACCGGCGTCGACCACTACCCGGGCGACGCCACGACCAGCGACGAGTGGCCCGGGGCGGCACCCGGGAGCCGGGGGGTGCTGAACACGATGGCCCCGACGGTGCTCGACGTCTCCGGGATCACCGAGCTCGCGGTCAAGCCCCCGGTGCTGTGGGTGCGGGGGGACGCCGACCAGATCGTCAGCGACACCTCGGCCTTCGACCTGGCCTTCCTGGGCTCCATCGGCGCAGTGCCCGGGTGGCCCGGCGCCGAGGTCTTCCCGCCCCAGCCGATGGTCGGGCAGACCCGCGCGGTGCTCGACAGGTACGCCGCCAGCGGCGGGGCCTACCGCGAGGTGGTGCTCCCCGGCGTCGGGCACTCCCCGCACGTGGAGCGCCCTGCGGAGTTCGTCGCCGTCCTCACCGAGCACCTCACGAGGCCCCCCGCGGAGCCTGCCGGTCTGACCTGAGTCAGTTGGCGTGCAGGGCGGCGTTCAGCGAGCCCCAGTCGCCGTCCCGGGGCAGCGCCTCGAGCGCCCCGGACACCGAGTTGCGGCGGAACAGCAGCCCGGGCCGACCGGACAGCTCGACGGCCTTCACGACCGAGCCGTCGGGCAGCGTGATGCGCGAGCCGGCGGTGACGTAGCAGCCGGCCTCCACGACGGAGCGGTCGCCGAGGGAGATGCCGATGCCGGCGTTGGCCCCGAGCAGGCAGCCCTCGCCGATGGACACGACCTGCTTCCCGCCGCCGGACAGCGTGCCCATGATCGAGGCACCGCCGCCGATGTCGGAGTCCGCGCCGACGACGACACCGGCGGAGATCCGGCCCTCGACCATCGAGGGGCCCAGCGTCCCGGCGTTGAAGTTCACGAAGCCCTCGTGCATGACCGTGGTGCCCTCGGCCAGGTGCGCGCCGAGCCGGACCCGGTCGGCGTCGCCGATCCGGACGCCCGCGGGCAGCACGTAGTCGACCATCCGGGGGAACTTGTCGACGTGGGTGACGGTCACGTGGCCGTGCGCGGCCCGCAGCTTCGCCGCCCGGACCGGGGTCCAGTCCGCGGCCTCCACCGGGCCGGCCGAGGTCCAGGCGACGTTGGCCAGCAGCCCGAACTGACCGTCCAGGTTCAGCCCGTGCGGGCGGACCAGCCGGTGGGAGAGCAGGTGCAGCCGCAGGTAGACGTCGTGCGCGTCGACCGGGGCGGCGTCGAGGTCGGCGATCGTCGTCTCGACGCCGACCACCTCGACGCCGCGGGCGTCGTCGTAGCGGGCCAGCGCGCCGAACTCGGTGCCCAGCGCGGCCTCGACCTCCAGGGTGCCCAGCCGCCGGGTGCCCGTGGCGTCGGCGGTCCCCAGCTCGGGGGCGGGGTACCAGGTGTCCAGGACGACCCCCGCGGTGGTCACGGTGGCGAGTCCGACGGCGGTGGCTCCAGGAGTGGTCACGGCTGCCGAGGCTACCGAGCCCGTCTCCGTAGGCTGCGGGCGTGACCGTGCCCCCGCTGGACCTCACCGCCGACGTGCTGACGCTGACCCGGGCCCTGGTCGACGCCCCGTCGGTCTCGGGCACCGAGGAGCCGCTGGCCGACGCCGTCGAGGCGGCCCTGCGCGCCCTCGGCGGTCTGGAGGTGGAGCGGATCGGCAACAACGTGCTGGCCCGCACCGACCTCGGCCGGGACACCCGCGTGGTGCTCGCCGGCCACCTGGACACCGTGCCGATCGCGGACAACGTGCCCAGCCGGCTGGCGACCGTGGACGGCGAGGAGCGGCTCTACGGCTGCGGCACCAGCGACATGAAGGCCGGCGACGCGGTGATGCTGCGGCTGGCCGGGCGCTTCGGCGTCCCCGGTGCGCAGCCCACGCACGACCTGACGTTCGTCTTCTACGACAACGAGGAGGTCGAGGCGGTCAAGAACGGCCTCGGCCGGGTCGCGCGGGAGCGTCGGGGCTGGCTCTTCGGCGACCACGCGATCCTGCTCGAGCCCACCGACGGCGACGTCGAGGGCGGCTGCCAGGGCACCCTGCGCGTCGTCCTCACCGTGCCCGGCGCGCGGGCGCACAGCGCCCGCTCGTGGCTGGGCGTCAACGCGGTGCACGGCGCCGCCCCGATCCTGTCGACGCTGGCCGCCTACGAGGCGCGCGAGGTCGACATCGACGGCCTGCACTTCCGCGAGGGACTCAACGCGGTGCGGATCGAGGGCGGGGTCGCCGGCAACGTGGTCCCCGACGAGTGCCGGGTGACGGTGAACTTCCGGTTCGCCCCCGACCGTGACGAGGACGACGCCCAGGCCCACGTGCGCGAGGTCTTCGCCGACGTCCTGGCCGCCGGGGTGACCCTGGAGGTCACCGACCTGAGCCCGGGTGCGCTGCCGGGTCTGTCCGAGCCCGCTGCGGCCGCGTTCGTCGCCGCGGTCGGCCGGCCGGCCCGGGCCAAGCTCGGCTGGACCGACGTCGCCCGCTTCGCCGCCTTCGGCATCCCGGCGCTGAACTACGGCCCCGGCGACCCGAACCTGGCCCACCAGCGCGAGGAGCACGTCCGGGTCGGCCGGCTGCAGCCGGCCGAGGACGCCCTGCTCGCCTACCTCTCCACCACCACCGACACGGGGAGCACGGCATGAGCGACAACGGCACCCGGCGGGCGCGCACCCGCGGGCCGGTCCAGATCCGCGGCGGCGAGCCCGACCCCCGCCAGGAGGGGACGACGACCGACCAGCGGCTGCTGGACGCCCGCGGCCCGTCGGACTGGGTGCACGCCGACCCGTGGCGGGTGCTGCGCATCCAGGCCGAGTTCGTCGAGGGCTTCGGGCTGCTGGCCGAGCTGCCCCGGGCGGTCAGCGTGTTCGGCAGCGCCCGCACCGAGCCCGGGACGCCGTACTACCGGGCCGGCGTCGAGCTGGGTGCCGCGCTGGCCGAGGCGGGCTACGCGGTGATCACCGGCGGTGGGCCCGGGGCGATGGAAGCGGCCAACAAGGGCGCCTGTGACGCCGGCGGCATGTCGGTGGGGCTGGGCATCGAGCTGCCGTTCGAGCAGGAG
>JAOPVM010000170.1 GCA_025966215.1 Klenkia sp. | reverse complement strand
GTGGTGGAGTGCCGGGTCGGTGAGCGGGGTGGCCGGGTCGATCCGGTCCGACCCCGACCAGAGCCCGTCGGCGGCCCGGCGGGGCAGCGCCGAGGCGAGCGCGGCGAGGACGTCGGCCACCGTCGCGGTCTCCGGCGCGCGGACCCTGACGTCCATCGGCACCCCGCCGGCACCGTGCAGCGTCCAGCTCCGGGCCCTCGGGTGGTCCGGCGGCACCGGTGGGTGGGTCGGGTGGGTCGCTCGCACGGGGGCACTGTGACCCGGGACGGGCCCGCGCGGGGGCCCCGGTGGACATCTGTGGACAGCGCCCCGGTCTGTGGACGGCCAGGCCCGTCGGGTCGTGCCCGGCCCTAGCGTCCTGGACCGACCGGGAGGTGCCCGGACCAGGAGGAGGAACCGTGAAGGTCGACATCGCCACCCTGCAGGCCATGTCCGCGCAGTGCCGGGGGGAGGCCGCCGACCAGTCGTCCCGGCTGGGCACGCTCTCGGCGAGCATCAACTCCGGGGTGACCGACGGGTGGAGCGACAGCCAGGCTGCCCAGCAGTTCAGCGCGCTCTACGAGCAGTGGCGGGCCGCCAGCCAGAGCGTCAGCGACTCGCTGACCGGCATGGGCACCCTGCTGTCCGACGTCGCCACCGCCTACCAGCAGCACGAGGCCGACATGGCCGCCCGGATCGGCGCGATGATCTGAGACCGGTCCGCCGTCGGGGGCGCTCAGCCGGTGCGGTCCCATGGTCCGGTCCCGCCGTCCCCGTCGGCGGCTCCGGCGGCTCCGGCGGCGGCAGGTGTCCGCCGGGCTGCCAGCACGGCCCGGGCGCCGCGCAGCCGCTCCCACGGCAGGATCGACAGGATCGCGATGCAGTGCGGCAGGAAGATGATGCCGACGCCGGCGTAGACCATCACGTGGAAGCCGAGCAGGAACAGCACGAGCGCGGCCCGGGCCCGGTCCGAGCGCACCAGCAGCATCAGCGGGGCGGCGAACTCGAAGCCCAGCATCAGCCACTGCGCGGTGGGCAGCAGCCACGCGACGTCCAGGGTCCACAGCGACAGGTCGGTGCCGCGGCGGAGCACCGCCCGGGTCAGCGTGGAGCCGGTGGCCCAGTCCCAGCCGCCGAAGCGCATCTTGGCCCAGGCGGCCAGGAAGTAGGTGAGCATCACGGTGACCAGGACCGCGGCCGTGCCGAACCCGGCGGCCTCGGAGGAGCGGAGGTCCCGCCACCGGGCCCGACCGATCGTGGGCAGCACGGCGAGGGCGACGAGGAAGGCGATCCGGTCGTGGTCGACCTTCCCGTAGCTCATCGCGATGACCATCCACTCCGCGTAGAGCAGGAACACCGCCCAGCCCAGGAGCCGGGGGGCCTTCCCGCTCGCGGCGGCGAGGGCGGCGAGCACGAGCGCCCACTGCACCACCAGGACCACGGTGTGCGTGGGGGTGGGCAGGTGCAGCAACCGGCCGATGACCAGCGGTTGGTAGAACTCGGTCGGCACGTCGGCGTGCGCGCGCACCCACGCCGTGGTGAGGAAGACGTCGACCGGGATGAACAGGTAGGCGATCACCCGGAACACCGCGACCCGGGCCAGCGGCACCGGCCGGAACCACCAGCGGGGTGTCAGCGGGACGGCGGCCGCGGTCTCGGGACGGTCGGTGAGGGCGCTGCCGGTCACGCGGCACCGTCCAGGTCGAAGGAGACCAGCACGTCGTCGGTGTAGGCGCCGGTGCGGGCACCGCCGACGAGCTCGAACCGGCGCTGCACGACCTCCACCGACACCAGGTCCGGCCCGTCGGGGTTCGCGGTCCCGTAGGAGTCGGCGACCAGGCCGAGCAGGGACGGGTCGTCGACGAGCCGGACGAGCTGGCCCTCGAACTCCGCCCGGCGCAGGCCGACCTCGCCCCCGGAGAGCCGGACCTCCTCGCCCGCGGCGGTCAGCCCGACCACCCGGGTGGACACGACCGGGGCGTCGGGTGCGGCCCGGGTGGAGTACATCCGGAACGGGCCGAAGGGGAACTCGGAGTCCTCGCCCCACACGGTGCCGGTCAGCAGCAGCCCGAGGACCAGGGCCGCGGCGGCCAGCCGACCACGGCGGCCGGCGGTCGGGAGCCGCTGGACCCCCGGTGGGGCGGCCACCTCGGGTGCGGACTGGAGGGTCACCGGCCCATCGTAGGATCGCCGGCACGTCCGACCCGGTCAGCGACCGGTGCGGCGTCCCTCCAACCTGCGTCAACGACGACACCGGGAGCAGATCCGTGCAGTTCGGCCGGTACTACGAGGAGTTCGAGGTCGGTGCGGTCTACAAGCACTGGCCCGGCAAGACGGTCACCGAGTACGACGACCACCTGTTCTGCCTGATCACGATGAACCACCACCCGCTGCACCTGGACAGCCACTTCGCGGGCGAGACCACCGACTTCGGGAAGAACGTCGTGGTCGGCAACTACGTCTACTCGCTGCTGCTGGGGATGAGCGTTCCCGACGTCAGCGGCAAGGCGATCGCGAACCTGGAAGTCGAGTCGCTCAGGCACGTGGCGCCGACCATCCACGGGGACACGCTCTACGGCGAGACGACCGTGCTGGACAAGAAGGAGTCGACGTCCAAGGACGACCGCGGCGTGGTGCACGTGGAGACCATCGGCTACAAGCAGGACGGCACCGTGGTCTGCGTCTTCCGGCGCAAGGTCATGATCCCCAAGCGCTCCTACGGTGAGGCCCGAGGCGGCGAGCAGCCCGGCCGCCCGGAGCCGGTGCGTCGCTAGCAGCGGGGGAGCAGCCCCCAGCTCTCCAGGGTGCCGACCAGCCCGGGCGTGCAGCGCAGGGAGCCGAGGGTGGCCCGGTCCACGTACGCCGCCTCGGTCGCGTCGTCACCGGCCACCGGGCGGGCGTCGGGGTCGGTCGGGGTGCAGAGGAGGTCGACGACCTCGTAGACCGGTGCGTGTGCCGGGACGAGCACCCGGCCGGCCGCTGCCCCGGCGACCACGGTCAGCCCGGTCTCCTCGGCGACCTCGCGGACGGCGGCGGTCGCCAGGTCCTCCCCGGGCTCGACCCGCCCCCCGGGCACCGACCAGGCGCCGGCGTCGGGTGCGTGGGCCCGCCGCACGACCAGCAACCGCCCGGCCCGGTCGAACACGATCCCCCCGACACACGCCACCAACCCCGTCACCGGGACGACGCTACGGTCCGCGAGACGCGGGAACCGGTTCCCGTGCAGGGCCCCGCCGCGAGCGTGCGAGGGGTGGGGGGCGCGGGGGTCCTCCGACGTCTCTTGACGGGGTGGCCCCGGGGTTGGACGGTTGCCCCGATGAGCACGAGCCCGGTGTGTCCACGTTGCGGTGAGGTCCTCGTCGTCCGGCCGGGATCGGACCAGGCGTGGTGCCACCTGCACGCCGCGGTGACCCCGCTGCACCACACCCCGGTGCTCGACCACGCCACCATCTCCGCGGTGACGGTGGACGCCCGGGTGCCGGCCTGGGTGCCGGACCCGATGCCGGCGGGCTGGGTGGTGACCGGGTTGGCCTGGGGCGGGGAGCCCGGGGCGCGGGGGATCGTGGTGGACTGCGCCGGCCCGGCACCCCTCGGAGGCCAGGCGGAGGTCGTGCTGGTCGCGGAGGAACCGGGCACCGGGCTGGGAGCCGGGTACGCCGGCCTGCCCTGGCTGGACCCCGGGGAGCTGGTGGCCGGTCCGTCGGCGGCCGCGGTGCAGGCGGCCGGGCAGCGGGCAGCGCTGTGGGAGGTGCCGACCAGCGACGACCGGGCGGCGTTCGTGGGCGAGGCGTTCGGGGTCTGGCTGTGGCTGGTGACCTGGCCGGCGTCGGCCGCGTGGCTGCTGGCCGAGGACCTGGTGCTGGTCGACCTGCGCGACCGGGTGCTCCCGACACTGCCGCTGGGTCCGCCGTCCGAGCACCTCCTCCCCGGGGCGTGACGGCGCGCCGCGCGGCGTGGCGCCCGCGTGACGGGTGCGTCGCGTGTTACTCATGTGACGCGGTCCTTCCCCGGCCGTGCCGACGCCCCGGCGTCTGCCCACCCCCTCTGACGGAGGTGACGGTGTGAACCTCAAGAAGGTCCTCACCTGGCTCGTCGTCGCCTTCGTGCTGTTCTACGTGATCCAGCAGCCGGAGGACTCGGCGGACATCGTGCGCAACGCCGGCACCGCCCTCGGGGACGCAGCGTCCTCGCTGGCGTCCTTCGTCGGTTCGCTGGTCTGACCGCGGGGTCCGACCCGTGACGGGCACCGAGCGCCGCACCCGCGCGAGCAAGGACGCCGACAAGTACCTGCTGCCCGACGAGCAGGCCGTCGTCGCGGCCCGACGGCACTGGGCCGTCCTGGTCCGCCCGGCCGTGCGCGGCGTCCCCGCGCTGCTGGCCGGTCTCTGGGTGCTGCAGGTCGACCCGGACAACCGGTTCACCGCCACCGTCGGACTGGTCGTCGCGGTGGCCGCACTGGTCTACCTGGCTGTCCACGTGATCGAGTGGCGCGTGCGGCAGTTCCTGGTCACCGACCGCCGGGTGCTGATGACCAGCGGCGTGCTGGTGCGCACCGTGGCGATGATGCCGCTGCGCCGGGTCACCGACCTGACCTACCAGGAGACCCCGGTCGGACAGGTGCTGGGCTACGGGACGTTCCGCTTCGAGTCGGCCGGGCAGGACCAGGCCCTGTCCCGGATCACCTACCTGCCCGATGCCACCGACCTCTACGACCGGATCACCGGTCTGCTCTTCCCGGCCGGCGGACGGCGTGGGGACGACGACGAGGGTGGCGGCCCGACGGGCGCTCCGCCGCCCCGTGCCCAGGCGTTCGATCCGTACCACCGGGTCGACACGGCCCCGATCCCCGGGTACCGCAACCCCAAGCGCTGACCGTCGGCCCGCCGACGGCTGTCGGACCCATGCGGCAGGCTGACCGGTGATGCGCATCGACCTGCACACCCACTCGGCGGTCTCCGACGGCACCGACACCCCGGCCGGGGTCGTGCAGGCGGCTGCGGCCGCCGGGCTGGACGTGGTCGCCCTCACCGACCACGACACCACCGACGGCTGGGCCGAGGCCATCGCGTCGGCGCCCGCCGGCCTCACCGTCGTCCCCGGCATGGAGCTGTCCTGCCGCTGGTTCCCGGCCGACGGGCCACCGGTCAGCGTGCACCTGCTCGCCTACCTGTTCGACCCCGGCGCCCCCGAGCTCGCCGCCGAACGGCAGCGGTTGC
Organism: Klenkia sp.; assembly: GCA_025966215.1. GTDB lineage: Bacteria > Actinomycetota > Actinomycetes > Mycobacteriales > Geodermatophilaceae > Klenkia. Next base: position 5,061 of record JAOPVM010000170.1, on the reverse strand, counting down.
GCGCGGAACGGCTCAGCCGTGGCGAGCGGATCGTGACCGCGCTGGCCGCCGACGGCCACCCGGTCAGCTGGACCCGGCTCGTCGAGCGCAGCGGCGGGGGCGTCGTGGGTCGTCCGCACGTCGCCCGCGCCCTGGTCGACGCAGGGGTGGTCGGCTCGGTGGACGAGGCGTTCGCCGGCCTGCTGCACCACACCAGCCCCTACTACGTGGCCAAGGCCGACACCGACGTCCTGGAGGGGATCGCCCTGGTCCGCGCCGCCGGCGGTGTGCCCGTGTTCGCCCACGGGCTGGCCCGCTCGCGCGGCCGGGTCGTGGGCGACGCCGCGATCGCCGCGATGGCCGGGGCCGGGCTGCTGGGCCTGGAGGTCGACCACCCCGATCACGTGCCGGCCGACCGTGACCTGCTGCGTGGGCTGGCCGGTGACCTGGACCTGCTGACCACCGGGTCCAGCGACTACCACGGAAGCAACAAGACGACCCCGATCGCGGCCTGCACCACCGACCCCGACCAGTACGCCCGGCTGGTCTCCCTGGGCACCGGCACCACCCCGGCCACAGCGTGAGCCAACTGGCCTTCGACCTGCCCGGCCTGCCCGAGCCGCTGTTCACCGCGACCCCCAGCAAGCTGGCGGCCTTCGACACCTGCCCCCGGCGCTACCGGTTCGGCTACCTCGACCGGCCCACCCCGCCCCAGTCGATGCCGCGGGTGAACGCCTCGGTCGGTGCCGCGGTGCACGCCGCGCTGCGGTCCTGGTGGGAGCTGCCGGCGGCCGAGCGCACCCCGCTGTCGGCCCGGCGGTTGCTGGAGCGGCACTGGACGACGGTCACCGCGGTGGGGGCCCCGGACGCCGACGAGTGGCGCACCCGGGCCGCGGGCTGGCTCGACGAGCACGTCGCCGGGCTGGAGCCGGCCGAGCCGCCGCTGGCCACCGAGCGCCAGGTGACCGTGACGACGGCGACGCTGAGCGTCTCGGGCCGGGTCGACCGGATCGACGAGCGGGGCGCCGAGCTGGTCGTGGTGGACTACAAGACCGGCCGCCGGCCGAGCAGCGCGGCCGAGGCGGCGGACTCCCAGGCGCTGGCGCTGTACGTCCTCGGCGTCCGGAGCACGTTCCGTCGTCGCTGCACCCGGGTGGAACTGCACCACCTGCCCACCGCGACGGTGGCGGCCTTCGAGCACACCCCCGAGACACTCGCCGAGCACGTCCGGCGGGCCGAGGCCACCGCCCGGGCGGCCACCGCGGCGACGGCCGCCGTGGAGGCCGGGACGGACCCCGACGTGGCGTTCGGCGTGGTCACCGGCCCGCACTGCGCGGGGTGCCCGTTCCGCCGGTCCTGCCCGGAGGGGCGAGCCGCCCTCCGGGGTTGAGTCAGGCCACGACCGGCGTGCCGACGGCGACCCGCCGCCGGGCGGCACGCAGCGTGGGGTTCTCCCGCACCCGGGTCGGCAGTGCCAGCGTGGTGCGCCGGAACGCCTTCGCCGCGGCGGTGGTCGCCGGCTCGGTGACCGCCAGCGCCGGCAGGCCGTACATCGACCGGGCCCACCGGGGCAGCGTCGCGACCCCCAGCGAGGCCAGGCCGGCCCACGCCGGCCGGGCCGGGGTGAGCACCTGCACCCAGCCGGGCATCGGGGGCACCAGGATGAAGTGCAGGGCCTCCCTGGCGGGGGCGGTGAGCGCCAGCTCGGGCCGGACCCGCTCGAAGTAGGCGGCGAGCTCGGCGACCGAGGAGGGCACCGTGCCGGGGGTGCACCCGATCAGCTCGCCGGCCACCACCTGCTCGGCCACGTAGGCGTCGCTGTCGGCATCGGTGAGCGGCACCCCGGAACGGCGGGCCACGGACAGCAGCGAGTCGACCTCGCAGGCGTGCACCCAGAGCAGCAGGTCCGGGTCGTCGACCGAGTAGGTGCGACCGGTGGTCGGCTCGACGTCGGACTTGCCGCGGTGCACCCCGCGGACGGCGCGGACGGCGCGCAGGGCCTCCCGGCGGGTGCCGAAGGTCAGCGTGGCCACGTACTCCGCGGTGCGGGTGAGCCGGGCCCACGGCTCGGTCTGGAAGCCGACCGAGAACCGGGACACCCCGCCCATCGCCACCGGGTGCAGCGCCTGCAGCAGCAGCGCGCGCAGGCCCCCCACGGAGTAGCTGGGGTCGGCGTGGATCCGCCAGGTGACCGAGTCGGGGCCGAAGAAGCCGGCCAGGTCCTGCGCCGGGGTGACGTCCCTGATCGAGGTCATGCGTCCGCCTGCTGGTGGGTGCGGGCCGGCACGGCGGCCCAGAAGTCGTCGAGCACCCGCACCGTGTGGGCGGGCACCTCGATCGCGGGGGAGTGCACCGAGCCGGTGAGCACCTCGTGCCGGGCGCCGAGCCGTCGGGCCATGTCGGTCTGCGCCTGCGGGGACCAGGCGTCGTCGGCGTCGCCGTGCGCGACCAGCACCGGGACGCCGGTGGCGGCCAGCTCGGCGACCCGGTCGGGCTCCCCGGTCATCGCCGCGGCCATGCCGGTGAGGCCGGCCTCGGTGTTGGCCAGGAACCGGGTCGCCAGGAACTCCCGGACGGCGACCGGGACGTCCTGGGAGCGGGGGTCGGTGAGCGCCAGCTGCTCCAGCGTGTCGTGCACCAGCCGCACCCCGCCGGCCGCGAGCAGCGGCGCGAGGTGCTCGAGCAGGTCGGCACGCGGCCCGGTGAGGCCGACCGGACCGCTGGCCAGCAGGGTGAGGGAGTCGACCAGACCGGGGTCGGCGATCACCGCGGCGCGGGCGACGATGCCGCCGAAGCTGTGCCCGAGCAGGTGCAGCGGGGCCCCGGGACCCTCCTCGCGGAGCACCCGGGCCACCCCGACCAGGTCCTGGGCCAGCAGGTCGACGGTGTAGGCGCCCGGGTCGTCGGGTCCCGGGGACTCGTACTGGCCGCGCTGGTCCAGCACGACCACCCGCCACCCGGCTGCCGACAGCGGGGCCAGCAGCGGGGCGAAGTCCTCCTTGGTGCCGGTGAAGCCGGCGACCATGAGCACCGTGCCGCGGGTGCCGGCGCCGGTGTCCAGCGCCGCGAGCGGTCCGGCGCCCCCGGGGAAGGAGACCGGTGCGGCATCGTGCCGGGCGAGCTGTCGCAGGTCGTCGGGCGCTGTGTTCTCGGAGCCGCCGGGGAGCATGGCGTCGATTGTGCGCCATCGCAGCAGCTCGCGGCCCTCCTCAGCGGTAGGCGGTGACCTGCTCCGTCGAGGCCAGCACCACGGTCGGACCCACCACGGCCGCCCGGCCGCCGACCGGTGCGCCCGCGGGGGTGGTGGAGCGGGAGACCTCGTCGCCGGTGGCGAGCAGCCGCCGGACGAACGCGCCGTCCTCGGGGACCAGCACCGCGCCGTCGGGGGTCTTCCCGCCCCCGTCGACCGCGGGCAGGCCCACCGCCGGCGCCGACCAGCGCAGCGCACCGGAGGCCGCGTCCAGCACGACGACGGTGTCGCGGGCCCAGACGAGCACCGCGTCGTCGGCCCCGGCCTGGTGGAGCGGTCCGTCGGCCTCCGCGGCCGGCAGCGGGAGGTCCTGCAGCGTCGCCCCGTCGGCCGGGGAGAGCACCTGCAGGGCATCGCCGGCCGCGACACCGACCAGCCGGTCGGCGCCGGTGAGCCGGGCCCGGGGGACGCCGAGATCGCGGCTCCACAGCTGGGTGCCGTCGAGCCCGTCGAAGAGGACCGCGCTGCTGGCGTCGTCCCCGCAGCGCTGCAGGACGGCCACGCCGGAGCTGCCCACGACGGCGTCGGTGAGCCGGCACCCCCCGGGCACCTCGTAGCGCCACCGGGTGCCGTTGCCGATCGGGTCGACGGTGGCCACGCCCCCGGCGCTGCGGGCGAGCACGATGCCCTGGGTGCTGCTCAGCGTCACGTCGGCGGCGAACCCGGCGGAGCGGTACCAGGTGCGCACCCCGGTCCCGGCGTCGAAGGCGACCATCTCGTTGCACCGCCCGCCGGTGGAGAACAGCGCGACGACACGGCCGGAGACCGTGGTGACCCCGCACAGCCGGGCGTTGGCGCGGGTGTAGCGCCACGCCTCGTCCCCGGTGGCCGGGTCGACCACCCGGAAGCCGTCGGCCAGGGCCAGCACCAGCCGACCGGACTCGACGACCCGGTCGGGGGCCGGACCGGTGGGGGCGGCCGACCAGGCGACCTCGAGTGCGGCTGCCGGGGTGCCGGTGACCGCGGTGGGTGCCGCGGCGGTGGTGCTCGTGGTGGCCGCGGCGTCCGAGCCGCGCCAGAGCAGGCCGGCGACGACGACCACCGCGAGGGTGGCCGCCGTCCAGACCCAGACCCGCAGCGGCGGGCGCCGCGGGAGCCGCAGCCGGCTCACGCCGGTGCGACGAGGAGCCGGCCTGCCATCAGGCCGCGGCGTCCGAGCCGCCACCGCCGCGGTTGGCCCCGCCCCGGCGACGACGACGCCGAGGCTTGGTGGTCCCGTCGGCGGACGGGGCCTCGGTGGAGGCGCCGGCGGCCGAGCCCTCGACGGCGGGGCCATCGCTCGCCGCGGCCGCCCCGGCAGCTGCCTCGCCGTTGCCCCGGGTCCGTCGGCGCGGTCGGCTCTTGGCCGGGCCCACCGAGGGGGCCTCGTCCTCGCCCACGGTCTCCCGGCCCGGGCCCGAACGGCCGCCGGCCTGGGACCGGCCGCCACGGTCCCCGCCGCGCTCACGGTCCCCGCCGCGGTCGCCGGCCTTCTGCCGCTTGCCGGTCTCGCCGAGGTCCTCGAGGGTCTCCCCGCCCAGGCCCTCGCGGGTGCGCTGGGCGCGCGGCAGCCGTCCGGTCGCCGTCGTCGGCACGTCGAGGTCGGTGTAGACCCACGGCGAGGTGGAGTACGTCTCCGGCGGGTCGGTGAAGTCCAGGCCCAGGGCCTTGTTGATCAGCTGCCAGCGGGGGATGTCGTCCCAGTCGACCAGGGTGACGGCGACACCGGTGCTGCCGGCCCGGCCGGTGCGGCCGATCCGGTGCACGTAGGTCTTCTCGTCCTCGGGGCACTGGTAGTTCACGACGTGGCTGACGCCGGTGACGTCGATGCCGCGGGCGGCGACGTCGGTGGC
>JAOPVM010000158.1 GCA_025966215.1 Klenkia sp. | reverse complement strand
GGGTTCGAGCCTCTGTACCCGCTGAGCCCCGAGAACTCCGGATCAGTTGGGGACGGCGCCCAGGGCCTCGTCGGAGAACTCGTCGGCGTTCTGGCCCAGCGAGTCCGACTGCAGGTAGCCCCACATGCGCTCGGCCGTCGTGGTGTCCAGGTAGACGACGCTCGCCGCGCCCTCGGTCCCGGTGCCCAGTACCGGCGCGGTGAAGAAGTCGATCCCGTCGGGGGTGACGCCACGGGCAGAGAGGGCGAGGGAGAGCAGTGTGCCGTTGCCGAGCGAGTCGTCGACGGCGATGGAGCTGGTCACGGCCAGCAGCACCCCGTCGAGCTGACCGGCACTGGAGAACGTCCCCTGCTGGAACAGCTTGGTGAACATGGAACGCAGGTAGTTCTGCTGTCGACGGACTCGGTCGAAGTCTCCGCCGGGCAGGTCGTAGCGCTGGCCCACGTACCACCGGGCCTGGTCGCCGTTGAGGTGGTTCATGCCCTGGGTGAACGTGTAGGGGCCCCAGCTCGTGGTCGCGGCCACCTCGACGTCCACACCACCAAGGGCGTCGGTCATCGAGATCAGGCCTTCGAAGCTGATCGCGGCGTAGTGGTCGATGCGCACGCCGGTGAGATGCTCGACCGTCTGCACGAGCAGCGCGGGCCCACCAAAGGAGTACGCCGCGTTGATCTTGTTCATCCCGTAGCCGGGGATGTCGACCCAGGAGTCGCGGGGGATCGAGACGACCTGGACGTGCTGCCGGTCTCCGGACAGCCGGGCGATCATGATCGCGTCGGAGCGGGCGTCGGGGAGCTCGCCGCCGGCGATGTCTGCGCGCGTGTCGGAACCGACGAGGAGGAAGGTCGCCGGTTCGGCGCTGGTCTGCCCCTCCGGGGTGACCGGGGCCGGCCGGCTCGCCGGGTCCAGGTCGGCGAAGACGTCGCCCACCCGCTCGATGTTGCCCGCGTACCGGTCGGTGAGGTACCAGGCGGACCCGCCGATGGCGAGGGCCAGGACCAGCGTCAGGACACCGAGACCGACCGCCACCCGGCGCACGATCCTCCGCCGGCGGGAGCGCGGTGCGGCGGCCACGACGTGGTCGTGGAGGACGCTTTCCGCCCGCTCGACCGTAGGCCGGTCGTCGGTGGGGCCGTCGGCCCGCGCCTCGCGGCCGGTGTCACCGTCGCTGCTCGTCATGGTCTCCCTCGTGTCTCCGAGTGACGACGGTACGGCGCTCCAGGCCCGCCCGAGGCTGCAGTCATCCAGACGGGTGAGGTGGTCTGCTGGGCGTTCTGGTGCACTTGCGTCGTGGACCTGTTGTTCGTCTGTACCGGGAACGTGTGTCGGTCACCGCTGGCCGAGCAGCTCGTCCGGTCCCGGGCCGCCGGCCTGCTGGCCAGCACAAGTGCCGGGACCCGGGCGACCGTCGGGGCTGCCATGGACCCCGCGTCGGCCGCCGTGCTGGGTGGGTGGGGCATCGACCCCGACGGGCACCGCGCCCGGCTCCTGGACCGCGGGACGGTCGAGGACGCCGACCTGGTCCTCACGATGACCGTGGAGCAGCGGACAGCGGTGCTCCGGATGGCCCCCCGGGTTCTGCGCCGCGTCTTCACCCTGCGTGAGGCGGCCTGGCGGCTGGGCCTGGTCCCAGCCCTCGAGACCCGGCCACCGGGAACTCCGGTAGGGCGGGCCGCGGGTTTGGCGGCGGCCCTGGACCGGACCCGGGCGGTCGCCCGAGCACCGGGTTCGGACGTGCTGCTCGACGTGCCGGACCCCATCGGTCGGCCACCCGAGTTCCACCGCGAGGTCGGCGAGCTCGTCGCCGACGCCGTGCTGGCGCTCGTCGAGGCACTCGACCTGCCGGGGGAGTCCGCCCACCCTCTCGGGTGAACCCGTTGGAGGTGGCTCAACGCCGGACTCCCGGCTGCCGACCTCCTGGACATGAGCTGCGCAGGGCACCCCGGTCCACTCCTCGGCGGAGCCGGGGGCGAGCCTCGCCTCACACCGCCCCGTCGACGGTCGACGGACGGGTCGTCCGGCACCTGGCTCGACGCCCGGGACCGTCTGCTCCGGGCCCTGCGGGCCCCGCTCCGCCCACCGCATGCCAGGGGAGTGCTTGCTGCCGCCGCCCTCGCGGTGCTGCTGCAGGCGGGCGGCCTGGTGGCGAGGTTGACCTGCCCGGCGGGTTCCTGCTCGGCCGGGGCCGCCGCCCTCGCCCGCCGGTGGGACATGGACGAGCTCGGTTCGGTCCCCCGGGCGTACACCACCGCGCTGTTCCTGGCTGTAGCCGTGGTCGCGGCGGTGGGGGTCGTGCGCTGTGCCCGTGCCGGTGCCCGGCCCTGGTGGACCGTGCTGGCCCTCACCGGGTTGGCGCTCTGCCTGGCGAAGGCATGGTCGGTCCACGCCCTCGTGGAGGTCTCGCTCGGGGGCGTCCTGTCCGAGGCCGGGATCCAACTGGTCTTCGTCGCCGTCGCGGCCGTCGGGCTGACCGTCGTCCTGCTGTCGGGCTCCCGGGTCCGGCAGGACACGCGGACGGCCACCCTGACGTGGTTGGTGCTCTACGCCGCTGCCGGGATCGGGCTGGCCGCAGTGACGAACGCGGTGTGGTCGCTGGGGGCCGGGGCCCAGGCCACGGCCGTCTTCATCGAGGAGACGTCCGAGGCGCTCGCCGCTGTCGGGCTGCTGGCCGTCGTCCTAGCCGGAGTCCGGGACCTGTCTGCGCGCCGCGGGTGACGTCGGCGGCTCAGTAGGCGCCCGAGCTGCTCAGCACCGCCTTCGCCGTACGCCAGAGGATGCCGAGGTCGCGGCTCAACGACCAGTTGTCCACGTACCTGACGTCGAGCTCGACCGACTCCTCCCAGGAGAGATCGGACCGGCCGCTGACCTGCCACAGCCCGGTGACCCCGGGCTTGACCAGCAACCGCCGCTGCACGTCGTCGCCGTAGAACTCGACCTCGGTCGGCAGGTGCGGCCGCGGCCCCACCAGCGACATGTCCCCGCGCAGCACGTTGACCAGCTGGGGCAGCTCGTCCAGGGAGAGCCGGCGCAGGTGCTTGCCCACCCGGGTGATCCGCGGGTCGTTGCGCATCTTGAAGAGCACGCCGTTGCCGGCGTCCCGTTCCTGGGCGGCCAGGGCCTCGAGGAGGGCGTCGGCGTCGACGACCATGCTGCGGAACTTCAGCACGTCGAAGGCGCGGCCGCGCACGCCGATCCGCTTCTGTCGGTACAGCACCGGACCGGGGCTGGTGGCCCTCACCGCGACCGCGATCGCGATCAGCAGCGGAGACCCGAGGACGAGCAGCGTCAGGGCCACCGTGCGGTCGAACAGCGTCTTGGCCACGCGGCGGACACCCCGGTAGACCGGTTCGCGGACCTGGATGAGCGGGAGGGTCTGGGTCGGGCGGATGGCGAGCCGGTCGGGTGCGACCTCGACCAGCCCGGGCACGACCAGCAGTTCCACGTCGGTGCCCTCCAGCTGCCAGGCCAGCCGGCGGACGTAGGCCGCGGCCGTGTCGCTGGTGGAGGTCACGATCACCGCGTCGGCCCGCACGTTGTCCAGGACGGCGGTCACGTGCTCCAGACCCCCCAGCACGTGGACGCCCTGGGAAGGCAGGTCCATGGCAGTCGACGGGTCGGGGACGCAGGCACCTATCACCTGCCAGCCGGCATCGGTCTCCCGGCGCAGCCGGGCGGCGAGGTCGATGAGCCCGGCCTCACGGCCCACGATGACGACGCGGCGGCTCATCCGGCCCTCGCGGCGTGCGTGGTGCAGGCGGCGGCGAGCGACGTTGCGCAGCACGAGGGTCAGCACGGCGACCAGGGGGACGCCGAGAAGACAGAGCACGTGCACGGTGTCCACCGCGGTGCTGGACACCGGCAAGGACAGCAGGGCCATCGCCGCGGGGAGCACGGCCATCGCCGCTTCGGCCGCCAACGCGGCCACGATCACCCGGCGGTACTCCTCGGGTCCCGTCCCCAGTCGACGGTCGGCGTAGGCGCCGAGCAGCCCGAGCAGGGCCGGCCAGCAGAGCGCGGCGGCCCACAGGGTCGCCGTCGGCACGGTCGCGCCCAGCTGCCGGCCCAGCAGCAGTGCCACCCAGGTGCCGACGGCGCCGGCGACCGCGTCGCCGGCGACCAGCCTGGTCACCAGGTTCACCAGCCAGTCGGGGCGGCGGCGCCGGCGGGCGGAAAACGGGTCGTAGGCCGGCACGTAGGCCGGGTGACCCGACATCCGGTCCGAGGCCCGGCGGTTGCGCCCCGCCAACGTCGGCGCCCCGGTGGGCGCCTCACGGGTGAGCTCGGGGTGATCGTTCTCGAGTTGAGTCATGTCGGTCCTCCGGGCGGGGCTCACGGGACGCGGGCCCCGGTCGGGGTGGCGGGTCGCGGCGCCGCGACGTCCTGCTGGGTACGGGGGGGCCGTGGTGGGCGCGCGGCCCCGGGGGTGCGGGCGGGATCTGGCGCGGACGACGCGTCG
>JAOPVM010000153.1 GCA_025966215.1 Klenkia sp. | reverse complement strand
TCACGAGTTCCCTCGGCTGCTGCTCGAGCTGGCTGTCAAGCGTGGAACGGAGCACCGGTGCGGTGAAGGTGTCCACCTCGCCGACGACCGTCACCGTGACCGACCCGTCGGCGTCCGTGGACGTCGAGAGGGTGGTCACGTCGTCGAAGGGAGCGTCGGCGGTGTCAGCGGGAGCCGACGCGTCGCGCTGCCCCCCGGCGGGCAGGTCAGATGAGGTCACGGACTGCAGCTCCTCTCAGCAGCGATGCCCGACGGGCACACGTCAGCGCAGACAACTTACCGCGTACGGCATGCCCGGCCCCGGTGCCCCGGCATGCAGGTCACTCGTTCGATGTCGTGGTCCGTCAACCGGGACCACCACGGGGCAGCTGGCTGCTCAACCGCCGACCGGACCCTAGTGAGCCGGTGCGGTCGTGCACAACTCAACCCGGCTGGCCCCGGTGAGGGTCAGTCCTCGACGACGTGCATCGCGCCTTCCTCGGGACCCTGGCCGCCGATGGCCTCGCTGCCGCTGGCGACCAGGTCGTCGCCCACGGTGTCGCTGCCCGAGCTGTCCAGCGGGTCGGCGTCGGCGTCCTGGTCCAGCTGGGCCAGCGGTGCCTCGGGGTCCTCGGCCGGGCGGGTGCCGGGGTCGACGTCGACGTCGGGCACCTCGCGGGCCAGCCGGCCGTCCAGGTCCTCGCCCTCGGCCTGCTCGGCCGCGGTGGTGCCGAAGTCCACGCTGGCGTTGGCCTCCTCGGCAGCCACGCTGGGGGCGAACTGGGGGTCCTCGGCCGCGGCGGCGTCCTCGAGCGTGTCGTCGGCGATCTCGGGGATGCCGTCGTCCTCGGGGAACACGTCGCGGGCGGTCTGGCCCTCGGGCTGTGTCATGGGGGTGTCCTCCGTCGGGTCGGTGGTGCGCGTCCGGTCCGACCTACCCCCGACGGGGCGTGCACTACACCCGGCGGGGCGTTCCGGGCTGCCAGGCCCCCACTACGGCCCTACGCTGTGATCTTGGGCCCGAGGGCGGGCGTGGTGGACCTTCGACAGGAGTGGCCGTGCGGTCGATCTGGCGTGGCGCGGTGTCGTTCGGACTGGTCTCGATCGGGGTGAAGCTCTACTCCGCGACCGAGGACCACGACGTCAAGTTCCACCAGGTGCACAAGACCGACGGCGGCCGGGTGAAGTACCGCCGGGTCTGCTCGGTGGACGGCGAGGAGATCGAGTACCGCGACATCGCCAAGGGCTACGAGCTGCCCGACGGCCAGCTCGTGGTGCTCACCGACGAGGACCTCGAGGAGCTGCCGCTGGGCAGCAAGCACGAGATCGAGGTGCTGCAGTTCGTCGACCAGGCCGAGATCGACCCGGTGCACTTCGAGAAGACCTACTACCTCGAGCCCGAGGGCACCGCGACCCGCCCCTACGTGCTGCTCCGCAGTGCGTTGGAGAAGGCCGGCCAGGTCGCGATCACCAAGATCGCCATCCGGCAGCGGGAGTCGCTGGCCGCGATGCGGGTGCGCGACGGGGTGCTGGTGCTGCACACCATGCGCTGGCCCGACGAGATCCGGACCCCTTCGTTCGGCTTCCTCGACGAGGACGTCACGGCCAAGCCCGCCGAGCTGGCCATGGCCGAGTCCCTGATCTCCACCATGAGCGGCACCTTCGACGTCTCGGCGTTCACCGACGACTACAAGGAGGCGATGACCGCCCTGCTGGAGGCCAAGCAGGCCGGCGGGCACGTGGTCGCCCCGGAGGAGACCGAGTCCGACGACGACGGCGGTGCGGTGGTCGACCTGATGAGCGCGCTGCGGCGCAGCGTGGAACGGGCCGGGAAGAAGCCCGCAGAGTCCGACGAGTCCGACGAGTCCGACGGCGAGGGGCCTTCCGAGAAGCCGGCTCCGGCGAAGAAGGCCGCGGCGAGGAAGGCCGCCCCCGCGAAGAAGGCGACCCCTGCGAAGAAGGCACCGGCGAAGAAGGCACCGGCCGCGAAGGCCGCGGCCAAGAGCGCCTGAGCGTGCGGTGACGGCGCCCGATGTCGTCCCGGAGACGACGCTGCCCATGCTCGCCACGGCCGGCGAGCTGCCGACCGCCGAGGGCTGGGCGTTCGAGTTCAAGTGGGACGGCGTCCGGGTGCTGGCCCACGTCCGCGACGGCGGCCTGCGGTTGCGGGCGCGCAGCGGCGCCGACGTCACCGCGCGGTACCCCGAGCTGGCCCGGCTGCCCGAGGCGCTGGCCGGTCACGACGCGGTGCTGGACGGCGAGGTGGTCGCGTTGCGCGAGGGCCGGCCCGACTTCGGCGCCCTGCAGGGTCGGATGCACCTGGTCGGTCCCGACGTGGCCCGGCTGGCCGCGGCCGCGCCGGTGAGCTTCTTCGTCTTCGACCTGCTGGCCTGGGACGGCGCTTCGCTGCTCGGGTCGTCCTACGTCGAACGCCGCGACCGGCTGGACGCCCTGGGCGTGGGCAACGCGCGCTGGGTCACCACCCCCTGGTTCACCTCCGACGGCGCCGGCATCCAGGCGGCGAGCCTGGACAACGGGCTGGAGGGCGTCGTGGCGAAGAAGACGGCGTCGGTCTACCGGCCCGGGGGGCGCGGGCCGGAGTGGGTGAAGGTCAAGAACGTCCGGCACCAGACCGTCGTCGTCGGGGGCTGGCGCCCCGGTGCCGGACGACGGCAGGGCGGGATCGGCTCGCTGCTGGTCGGGGTGCACGACGAGGCGGGGGACCTGGTGTTCGCCGGACACGTCGGCACCGGGTTCACCGACCGGGCGCTGGACGCGCTCCGCGGTGCCGTCACCGCCCGTGCGACGTCGCCGTTCACCGGGGTGCTGCCGGCGACCGCGACCCGGGACGCGCACTGGGTGGACCCGCTGCTGGTCGGGGAGGTCGCGTTCACCGAGTGGACCCGGGAGGGCCGGCTGCGGCACCCCGCCTGGCGGGGGCTGCGCGAGGACGTCGACCCCGCCGCCGTGGAGCGCGAGCCGTGAGCCGGGTGCGGGTGGAGATCGAGGGCCGCCAGCTCGAGGTGTCCAACCTGGACAAGGTGCTCTTCCCCGAGGTGGGGTTCAGCAAGGCGCAGGTGATCGACTACTACGTCCGGATCGCCCCGGTGCTGCTGCCGCACGTGGCCCGCCGGCCGTGCACCTTCACCCGCTGGCCGAACGGGGTCGAGGGGGCGTCGTTCTTCGAGAAGAACAACGCCCGCAACGCACCGGCCTGGGTGCAGCACGTGACCGTGCCCGCCCCGGGGTCGACCAAGAAGGACCGCGAGGAGCTGGACATGGTGCTGCTCGCCGCCGTCCCGGACCTGGCCTGGTCGGCGAACCTGGCCGCGCTGGAGCTGCACGTGCCGCAGTGGCGGGTGGACGACGACGGCGTACCGCAGCTGCCCGACCTGCTGGTGCTCGACCTCGACCCGGGGCCGGGCACCGGGGTGGTGGAGTGTGCCGCGGTCGCCCGCCGGCTGCGGGAGCGACTGCTCGCCGACGGCCTGGACCCGGTGGTGAAGACCTCGGGCAGCAAGGGCCTGCAGGTCTACGCCCCGATCAGCTGCGCCGACGCCGAGCACCCCTCGCGGTACGCGAAGGACCTGGCCCAGGACCTCTCCCGGGAGACCCCCGAGGAGGTGGTCTGGCGGATGGAGAAGGTGCTGCGGCCGGGGAAGGTGCTGGTGGACTGGAGCCAGAACAACACCGCCAAGACCACCGTGGCGCCCTACTCGCTGCGCGCCCGGGCCGGGGCGACGGTGTCCACCCCGGTCGGCTGGGACGAGCTCGACGGGCCGCTGGTGTTCGACACCGCCGACGTGCTGGACCGGGTCGACCGGCTCGGTGACCTGTTCGCCGTCGGGGAGCCGGCCGGGCTGCCCTGAGACTCTGCGAAGATCACCGACCGTGCCCGCTGCCGCCCGCCCCGCCGACCGCCTCACCGACACCGGTCGGCTCGTCGTCCGCTGCCCCGACCGCCCCGGGATCGTCGCCGTGCTGTCCCGGCTGATGGCCGACGCCGGGGCCAACATCACCGACAGCCAGCAGCACAGCTCCGACCCGTCGGGGGGCACCTTCACCCTCCGGCTGGAGTTCGTGCTCGACGGCCTGCCCACCCGTCGGGCCGAGCTGGAGGACCAGCTGGCCGCGCTGGCGGAGGAGTGGCAGCTGACCTGGCGGCTGGTGCTGGCCACGCAGCGCCCGCGGCTGGCGGTGTTCGTGTCCAAGACCGACCACGTGCTGCAGGAGCTGCTCTACCGGGTCAGCGCCGGCGACCTGGCCGCGGAGATCGCCGTGGTCGTCTCCAACCACCCCGACCTGGAACCGGTGGCCCGCGCGCACGGCGTCCCCTTCCACCACGTGCCGGTCACCCCGGACACCAAGGCGCAGGCCGAGGCCCGCGCCCTGGAGCTGGTCGGGGACTGTGACCTGGTGGTGCTGGCCCGCTACATGCAGATCGTCTCGGCCGACTTCTGCAGCCGGTTCCCCGAGCGCCTGATCAACATCCACCACAGCTTCCTGCCGGCCTTCGTCGGGGCGAACCCGTACCAGGCCGCCGCCGACCGGGGCGTCAAGCTCATCGGGGCCACCGCGCACTACGTCACCGCCGAGCTCGACGCCGGGCCGATCATCGAGCAGGAGGTGGCCCGGGTCGACCACCGCGCCACCGTCGAGGACATGCGCCGGGTCGGCCGGTACGTCGAGCGGCAGGTGCTCGCCCAGGCCGTGACCTGGCACGTCGAGGACCGGGTCATCGTCGACGGCGCCAAGACCATCGTCTTCGCCTAGGGTCCTGCCGCTCCTCGCCGAGGCCCCAGGAGGTCCCGTGTCCCGAACCGCCCCCGTCGCACCTGCGACGGCGGCCCGGCCCGCCGGCTGGGTCGCCCCGCTCTGCTGGGTCGGCGCCGTCGTCGGGCTGCTGGTCGCCGGGCAGGTCGCCGACCGCATCGGGGCGCGGAGGGCCGGGATGGCCTGGTCCGCCGCGGGCGCGCTGTTCCTGGCGCTGCTGTCGATCCGGCTGCCCCTGGGCGGCAGCTACGCGATGGTGTTCCGGACCGGCTGCTTCGTGTTCAGCGCCCAGGTGCTGGTCCACCCGTTCACCTCCTCGAACCACCCGCCGCACGTCCAGGCCACCGCGCTGGCCTGAACGGCCGGCGTGGGCCGCGTGGGGCGATCTCCGGGCCGCCCCCTCGGTGATCCCTGATCCCCCCGCCGGTTGCGCCCGAGGCGGCCAGAACCGGGCGCGTTCTGGCCGTGTGGGGCGCAACCGGGTCGGTCGTCCACAGGCTGCATGTCGGAATCCGCGGTTCCGGTCAGGCTGACGGGGTGCACGACCTCGCCCACCTGCTGCCCCGGGGCGTCCTCGGGCGGTCCGAACTCGCCGACCTCTGCAGTTCGCGCAGCGTCCGGCGCTGGCTCGTCGGCGGGGACCTCGTGGAGGTCCACCCCGGGGTCGTCGCCCTGCCGGAGCGGGCCGCGGAGTGGAGCGTCCGCGCCGAGGCGGCACTGGTCTGGACCGGTGGCGCACTGAGCCACGGATCGGCGCTGGTGGCCCACGGCCTGCTCGCGAAGGACGCCGGCCCGCTCCACGTGCTCGTCAACGCCGAGCAGACCCCGCGGGACGACTCCCGGGTGGTGGTCCACCGCACGACCGGTCGGCTCCGGCTCGCAGCCGCGCACGGCCTCCTGGTGACCGCCCTGGCGACGAGCCTGGTCGATGCCTGGGCCTGGGCGCACGCGCCGGGCTGGAACCCGCGGGCGGTCCGGGACGTGGCCGCTGTCCGGCAGGCGGTGATCGCGGCGGTCCGGGAACGGCGGGTGGAGGTCGAGGACGTGCGGGCCGCCTCGACGGTGCACGGCCGACACCCCGGGGTCCGCTCCCTGTCGGCGCTGCTCGACCTCGTGGCGCAGGGGTGCCAGAGCGAGCTCGAGGTGTTCGGCGTGCTGCACGTGTTGCGCATCCCGGGGCTGCCCGCCGTCGCGCAGCAGCACCGGGTGCGGGTGCGGGAGGGGGGCTGGGTGTTCCTCGACGCGGCGTGGGTCGACGCCCGAGTGGCGGTGGAGATGGACGGGCACCGGTTCCACGGCAGCCGGGCCGATCGGGAGCGGGACATGCGGCGCGACTCGGGCCTCGCCGTCCTCGGCTGGGTGGTGCTGCGCTACAGCTACGAACGACTGACCCAGGACCCCTCGGGTTGCCGCCGGGAGATCGCGGCCGTGGTGGCTCGCCGGCTGCGCGAGCGCGGCCTCGCCGGTTGAGCCCCAGGCGGCCAGATGGCGGCGTGTTCTGGCCGTCTCGGGCGCAACCGGCGGCGGGGGGTCAGTCCTGGCGGCGGTCCTGCTCGGCGAGGAAGGCCTCGATCTGGTCGCCGAGTTCCTCGCCGCTGGGCATCTCGCCGGAGGCGCCGAGCAGGCCGGTGCCCTCGCGGGCGGCGGTGAAGTCGTCGTACTGGTTCTCCAGCTGCGCCACGACCGCGGTGTTCTCGGTGGAGCGCCCGATCTGGGCGTCGATCTCGGTGCGGTTGGCCTCGGCGGCCTCGCGGAGGGTCTCGGTGGGCACGTGCAGCCCGGTGAGGGTCTCCAGGTGCTCCAGCAGGGTCAGCGACGCGGCCGGGAACGTGGCCTGGGAGAGGTAGTGCGGCACGTGCGCGGCGATGCCCAGGGCGTCCACCCCGGCCTCGCCGGCACGCAGCTCGAGCAGGGCACCGGCGCTGCCCGGGATGCGCATCTCGCCCCAGTACACCGGGTAGCTCTCGATCAGCTCGCGGCGCGTGGCGTGCGCGGTGACGGTGACCGGGCGGGTGTGCGGCACGGGCATCGGGATCGCCTGCAGCATCACCATCCGGGTCACCCCGAGCCGCTCGACCAGACCCAGCACCGAGCGGGTGAACCGCTCCCACGCGAAGTCGGGCTCGGTGCCGTGCAGGAGGAGGAAGGGCGTGCCGCCGTCGTCCTCGACCGCGTAGAGGGTGATCTCCGGCGCGGCGAAGGACTCGTACCGGTCGCCGGAGAAGGTGATCCGGGGCCGGTGGCCGCGGTAGTCGACCAGGGCGTCGGCGTCGAAGCGGGCGATCACCTCGTGGTCGAGGCTGGCCAGCAGGTGCGACCCGGCGAGCGCGCTGGCGTGGGCGGCGTCGTACTCCCCGGCCAGGTCGTGCACGAGCACCAGCTCGTCGGCGGCGGTGCGCTCGACGAGGCGGTCGGCCTCGGGGAGCACCTCGACGAGGTCCTCTGGGTGCAGCGGCACGGTGGGTCCCTCCTGGGGTCGACGGTGGCCGGGTGGCCCTGTCTCCCGCAGCAGCCCCGCAGGGGCCTGCTCCATTCCCGGCCGAGCCCCCATCGTCCTCCGTTGGCGGCTGCCGTGTCGGAGGCCGACCCTGAGGGCATGGCACAGGACGTCGACCGACGGTTGGAACAGGCGATCGGCGAGCTGCTGGACGCCCGCGCCGCGACGTCGTCCATCTGCCCGTCGGATGCTGCCCGCGCGGTCGGGGACGACGACTGGCGCGACCTGATGCCCGCCGCACGGGCCGCCGCCGGTCGGCTGGCCGCGGCCGGCGAGGTGCAGGTCACCCAGAAGGGCGTGGTCGTGGACGTGACGACGGCGCGCGGGCCGGTGCGGGTCCGCCGGCCCCGCGCGGACTGACCGGCCTCAGCGGGGGGCGGGGTCCTCGACCGGGTCCTTGCTCATGGTCAGCCGGGCGCCCTTCTCGTCACCCACGAGCTCGGGCACCCGGCCCTGCTCGTCGCGTTCGGGGTGACGGCCGTCGAGCTGGTCGCGGCCGTAGCGGTAGAGCACTGCGATCAGCGCGGCCACGGGGACGGAGAGGAAGGCGCCGATGATGCCGGCCAACCCGGTGCCCGCCGTGACGGCGAGGATGACGACACCGGCGTGCAGCTTGAGGCCGCGGCCCTGCAGGATCGGCTGGAGCACGTTCCCCTCCACCTGCTGCACGAGGACCACGATCGCCAGCACCCACAGCGCGGTGCCGAAGCCGTCGCTGACCAGGGCGATGAGGACGGCGAAGCCACCGGCCACGAAGGCGCCGATGATCGGCACGAACGCGGCGAAGAACGTGATGACCACCAGCGGCAGCACCAGCGGGACGCCGAGGACGAGGAGTCCCAGGCCGATGCCGGCGGCGTCGATCAGGCCGACCAGGGCCTGCTGCCGGATGAACTCCGACAGCGTCCGCCAGCTCTGGTGGGAGAGCTCCGCGACGTGCGGGGCGGCCTTGGGGCCGGTCTGCGCGGCCATCCAGGGCAGGAAGCGCGGGCCGTCCTTGAGAAAGAAGAAGGTCAGCACCAGGGCCAGGACCAGGTTGAGCAGACCGGTGCCGACGGCGCCCACACCGGTCAGGGCGTACTCGGCGACCGACCCGGCGCTGGCCTGCAGGCTGTTGATGGCCTGGTCGACGTAGGTCCCGATCTCCTCGGTGCCCAGGTTGAACGGCGGCCCGGTCAGCCAGTTCTGCACGCTCTGCAGGCCTGAGCTGACCCCGTCGGCCAGGTCGTTGACCTGGGCGATCACCGGTGGGGCGATGGCGGCGATGATGCCGATGAACGCGGCCAGGAAGAGCAGCACGGTGGTGAGGGCGGCCAGCGCCGGGGGGAAGTTGACGTGGCGCAGCACCCGGGCCAGCGGCCACATCACGGTGGAGAACAGCAGCCCGAGGACGACGGGCAGCAGCACGGTCGACCAGAGCACGCCCAGCACGTAGCCGATGACGACCACGGCACCGGTGATGAGCAGGAGACGCCAGGAGAACGTGGCCAGCACGCGGGTGGCCGCACCGAGCCGGGCGCTGCGCTCAGGGCCCGGGGCGGGGGCGCTGGTCTTCGAGGGGGGCTCTCCGGAGTCGTCGTGGAAGTCCGCCGGGGGCGTCCTGCTCGAGCCGGTGCGCACGGCGGTGCCTGCCGTGGCCCCGCTGTCGGACGTGTCCGGGGACCCGGTGTCGACGCTGTCGTCGTCCTGCTGCGCGTCGGCCATGGCGACATCGGAGCACATCGGGGGCCCGTCCACCCGCTGGACGTCACCCGGTGTGGGGCGGGCGACCGTCGGGTGCGGTGTCTGTCGGTGGCCCGTCGTAGCGTCGCGGCATGCCGAAGACCGCCACCGCCGACCGCGTCGACCGCGAGGGCCTCCTCGCCTTCCTCCGCCCCCGTCACAGGGCCCTGCTGGCCACCCGCCGCCGCAGCGACGGGGAGCCGCAGATCTCCCCGGTCAGCTGCGGGGTGGACGCCGAGGGCCGGATCGTGGTCTCGACCTACCCGCAGCGGGCCAAGAGCGCGAACGCGCGGGCCGACGAGCGGGTGAGCGTGGTGGTGGTCTCCGACGAGTGGGACGGGCCGTGGGTGCAGGTCGACGGCACCGCCGAGGTGCTCGACCTGCCGGAGTCGGTCGAGCCGCTGGTGGAGTACTTCCGGTCGATCTCGGGGGAGCACCCCGACTGGGAGGAGTACCGGGCGGCGATGGTGCGCCAGGGGAAGTCGCTCATCCGGGTCACCCCGGTGCGCTGGGGCCCGATCGCCACCGGCGGGTTCCCGCCCGAGCTCGCTGCCGACTGACCCGTCCGACACGCGCCAAGGCTCAGTCCTTGCCCTGCGCCGAGCAAGCTGTCACGCTTGCGGGGTGCCCTTCGTGCTGACGGTCGACCAGCGGTCCAGTCGCACCGGACCCGACCGGGTCCCCGGTGTGCTCGACAGCCTCGCCGGCACGCCGGCGGTGCTGGGGTTCGAGCGGACCGCCGGCGACGAGTTCCAGGGCGTGCTGGAGGACCCCGGCGTCGTGGTGGCCGTGCTGGCCCGGCTGGTCCGGGACGGCAACTGGAGCGTCGGCGTCGGTGCCGGCCCGGTGCAGACACCGCTGCCGGACTCGACCCGGGCGGCCACCGGGACGGCGTTCCTGTGCGCCCGGCGGGCCATCGACGCCGCCAAGCAGCGCCCTGCCCGGGTCGCTGTGCGCGGGCAGGACGCCGATGCCGCCGCTGACGCCCAGGCCGTCGCCACGGCGCTGACCGTCCTGGTGCAGCGGCGCAGCCCCCAGGCCTGGGAGGCGATCGACCTGGTCGCCGCCGGCCAGACCCAGGCCGAGACCGCAGGGCGGCTGGGCATCAGCCGGCAGGCGGTCGGTCAACGACTGGCCGCCGGGCTGTGGGACGTCGAGCAGGACCTGCACCCGGTGCTCGCCCGGCTGCTGACCCGCGCTGAGGGGGAGGGCCGGTGACCCTGCTCGTCCTGGTGCTCCTGGGTCTGACCGCGCTGTGGGGCGGGGTGCTGGTGCTGCAGCCCGGGGGGCGGTCCCGGGCCCCCGCCCGGACCGCACGGGGGCGGCGCACCTGGACCGGCGCCGTCGGCCTGCTGGGTCTGCTGGCGGTC